>DAORHS010000033.1:0-14132 GCA_035438165.1 Prosthecobacter sp. | reverse complement strand
TCGATATTTGCCCCGTCGGCGCTCTCACCAGCAATGATTTCCGCTTCCAGCAGCGCGTGTGGTTCCTCACCGAGACGAACAGCATCTGCACCGGCTGCGGTCGTGGCTGCAACATGGAAATCGGTGCGCGTGGTGAAACCGTCTATCGCCAGACTCCGCGTGACAACAACGACGTGAATTCCTCGTGGATGTGCGACAGCGGCCGTCTCGACTTCCACTTCGTGAACAGCGAGTTCCGCCTCACCGATCCGATGATCAAGACCGGCGGCAAGCATGGTATCGCCTCCTGGCAACAAGCGCTCAGCAATATCGCCACCGCTCTCGCTGGCAAGAAAGGCGAGGAGATCGCCATCATCGCCAGCGCCCGCATGACGAATGAGGAATTGTTCTTCGTGAAGCACCTCGCCGCTCAACTCGGCACCACAAACGTCGATGTCATCCCGCGCACTGGCGGTTCTGACAACTATCTCCGCGCCGACGACCTCAATCCGAACACCAACGGCGCCAAACTCATCCTCGGCATCGAACCCGGCGCAAAACTGGCCCAGATCCAGGAAAATGTGTCACGCGGCCAGATCCGCGTGCTGTTCGCCCTCGGCGAAAACCTTCTCAAAGTCGGCTTCGAGCAGCGCGACCTCGAAAAAGTACCCTTCATCGCCACTTTGCACATCCTCGCCAATGCCAGTGCCGAATTGAGCAACGTCGTCCTTCCCGGTACCGCCTACGCCGAAAAGCGCGGCAGCATGATCAACGTCACCGGCCGCCTCCAGCGCCTCAACAAGGCCGTCAAGGCTCCCGGCAACGCCCGCGACACCTGGGAAATCCTCCGCGATCTCATCGTCGCCCTCGGCGGCAGCAATGGCATCCACACCATCGAAGACGTCTTCAAACGTCTCGCCGCCGAAGTTCCTGCGCTCAACGGCCTCACCTTCTCCAAGATCGGTGATCAAGGCGTCCAAGTGCTCGAAACGTCCGAGAAGATCCCCCTCCTCGAACGTGAAAAGGAGCGCAAAGCGAAGGGTATTATCGTCGGTTGAGTGTGTGATCGCGTGCCTGTATCCATAAGGCCGCATGTCGTCCTCAAACTCGTCACGTCCTGAACTCCTCTCCCCTGCCGGGAATTGGGACTGCGCGCGTGCGGCGGTCGCGAACGGGGCGGATGCGATCTATTTCGGCATGCCGCGCTTCAATGCGCGGTTGCGGGCGGACAACTTCACGGAAGAGGATTTGCCGGAGCTGATGAAGTTCCTTCATGCGCATGGCGTGAAGGGTTATGTGGCCTTCAACACACTGATCTTCACCAAGGAGCTGCCGGATGCTGAAACGCAGCTTCGTTTGCTCGAAGGCAGCGGCGTGGATGCGGTGATCGTGCAGGATCTCGGCCTCGCGCGCATGGTGAAGGCGCTCACGCCGAAGCTTCGGCTGCATGCGAGCACGCAGATGACGATTACCTCGCCCGAGGGCCTCGAATTCGCGAAGCAGCTCAACATCGACCAGGCGGTGCTCGCGCGTGAGCTTTCGCTGCGCGAGCTGGAACGCTTCAAGGACGCGCATGTGCCGCTGGAAGTCTTTGTGCATGGCGCGTTGTGCGTGGCTTACTCAGGGCAGTGCCTCACGAGCGAGTCGCTCGGCCGCCGCAGCGCGAATCGCGGTGAATGCGCGCAGGCCTGCCGCATGCCGTATGAAATGATCGTCGATGGCGAGCAACGCGACCTCGGTGACAAGCGCTATCTGCTTTCGCCGCAGGATCTCGCCGCCGTGGATGAAATCCCGCGATTGATCGAGCTGGGCATCCGCAGTTTCAAAATCGAAGGCCGTCTCAAGACGCCGGAATACGTCGCCGGTGTCACGCAGGTGTATCGTGCGGCGATTGATCGTGCGCTGGCTGGCAAACCGGCTCCTGCGACTGACGAAGACCGCTACGCGCTCGAGATGACCTTCTCGCGCGGCCTCTATCCCGGCTGGATGCACGGCGTGAATCATCAAGAGCTCGTCGGCGCCTACTACGGAAAAAAACGCGGCCCCTACGTCGGCGAAGTCACCCGCATTCTTGGCGCGGACACGCTGGAGCTTGATTCGCTGCACATCGCCATGAAACCGGGCGACGGCGTCGTCTTTGAAAACCTCTCCGATACGAACTACGAGCAAGGTGGCAGTGTCTATGAGATGCGCGGCAGCGTGCTGAGCTTCCGCCACGGGCATCTGCGCATGGAGGATGTCAAAATCGGCATGCGCGTCTTCAAAACGAGCGATCCCGCGCTGAATCGGGCCTTGCGGCAGTCGTTTGAAGGTGACATTCCGATTCGGAAGCAGCACCAGTTCGATCTCCACGTCACCGGCAAAGCTGGTGAGCCTCTCGTCGTGCGCAGCGGCGCTCATCAAATCGCCTCCGCCATGCCCTTGCAGGCCGCGATGAAGCGTCCGCTGACGCCGTCCGCCTTCATTGAGCAGTTCAGCCGCCTTGGCGGCACCGAGTTCGAACTCGGCAGTGTGGATTTCCAAGTCGAAGGCGAAGTGATGCTGCCGATCAGCGAGCTGAACCGCATGAGGCGCGATCTCGTGGCTCAGTGTGCTGCATCGCCCCTCACCCAACCTCTCCCCGAAGAAAATGCCGACAAGCCAACGATGACCCTCGGCGGGGAGAGGGGCCTGATGGCGAGTCTCCTCTCCCCGTCGAACGTGGTGCCTGCGGAGATGAATCGCTTCGGGGAGAGGCCGGGTGAGGGGAATCCTCGAGCCGCTGACAGCCAGCCACAATTGCACGCCCTGTGCCGCACGCAGGCGCACATCGACGCGGCGCTGGTGCTCGGCATTCCGCGTCTCTACCTCGACTTCGAGGACATTCGTCGCTACGCGGACGCGGTGAAGCAGATCAAGGAACGCAGCGACACAGCACAGGTCTGGCTGGCGACACCGCGCATTCAGAAATCCGGCGAGGCGGGTTTCTTCAAGCTCATCCAGCGTGCCGAGCCGCATGGCGTGCTCATTCGCAACCTCGGAGCCATGTCGTTCTTCCAGGACGCGGGAATCCCGATGACAGGTGATTTTTCGCTCAACGTGGCGAATCCGCTCACGGCGGAGATTTTGAAGAAGGCCGGGCTAGAGCGGCTGACCATCAGCTATGACCTGACCATCGAGCAGGTGGTCGATTTGCTTGCCGCGGCGCCGCCATCGTGGTTTGAGCTCACGCTGCATCAGCACATGCCGATGTTTCACATGGAGCACTGCGCTTTCGCGGCTTTTTTGAGCAATGGCACCGATTTCACCAACTGCGGACGTCCTTGCGACCGTCATCGCGTGCATTTGCGTGACCGTGTGGGCATGAACCACCCGCTGAAGGCCGATGTCGGCTGTCGCAACACGCTGTTCAATGCCGTGGCGCAAACCGGCGCCCAATTTTTCGACGAACTCCGCGAGCACGGCCTGCGCTGTTTCCGCGTCGAGCTGCTCGAAGAGGATGCTGACGAGGCGATGATCGTTTTGCGCACCTACCAGGAGCTTTTGGCGGGAGAGCGGGATGGCGACGAGATCTGGCGCGATCTGAAGGCGCAGAGCCAGCTCGGCGTGACGCGCGGAACTTGGCAGGAACTTCCTTGAACGCCGGCGGTTTACCCGCGACAATCCCGTCCCCATGGCCCGGCACGTTCCTGACGACTTCAGCTTTCTTCCGACCGTCGATTCGACGGACGAGGATCATGTGATCAAGGAGGAGCTGTGGTCGACAAAACCGGCGCCGTCATCGCACGAGGAGACTGAGTCGCCGCATCAGGAGGTGGTAGAGCCAGCCCATGAGGAGCCGCAGCAGCCGGAGTACGTGGCGCCGCCCGAGTCTCCTCCCCAGCTCTCGGTGAAGGTGCCGCAGGCCCCGAAGAAGGTCCGCGTGTTTGAACCGGATGTCTCGGATCACGATCATGCGGCTCCGCCGGTGCAGGATGGCCGGGCTCTGTGGGATGCCTTCCAACAGGAGCACGGGGATGCTCCCACGATCGTCATGCCGAGGGCGGCGGCTCCTCCCGAGGACGAGACGGAATCCGTGGTGCCACGCCGGGCGGAGCCCCGTGCGACGCCGAAAGTATCGTTCACGGGCAAGGAGGGGAAAAAGTTCACGCCTGTGGCACCGGCACCCTTGAACGCGCCGCTGGGTCAGGGCGCCAGCCCCCCTCCGGCGCCCATGGGTCCGGCACCGGTGGCTGAGGCCGGGCAGGAGGAGGAAAAGGTCGTTCCCACCGGTCTGGCGGCAGATCCTGAGGCCGAACCTGCTGACAACACGGATCAGATCAAGAGCGCCAAGAAGCGCGCGCTGCTCATGACCCTGGGCGTTCATGTGGCCGTTGTGCTCGTCTTGCTGCTGATGCACGTGCCGATGATAGACTTCACCCGTCCGGAGATCGTGGCGACGAGCGCGGTGGAGGAGCTGGAGAATGAATCGTGGAAAAAGGTCACCACCGCCGCGCCGCAGACGAGCCCGATGGCGGCCTCGGTTTCACCGCTTTTGTCCACGGGCATCAGCGACATCGCGATGCCGGAGGTCGATTTTGCGGCGACTGCGAGTGATCTGAACCTGGGTACGTCGTTCGGTTCGTTTGGTTCGGGGGTCACCACCGGCGGCGCGGGAGGAAAGGTGTCGTTCCTGGGCAATACGGCCACCGCGAAACATGTGGTGTTCGTGGTGGATGTCTCCGGGTCCATGTCCGCCTCCATGAATGTGAGCGGCAGCGGTTTGATGACACGGTTTGATCTGCTCAAGAAGGAGCTGAGCAAAAGCATCAGCGCGCTGGCGGCGGGCACCGCCTACCAGGTGATCTTTTTCTCCGACTTCGCCTGGCCGCATGATGTGGTGGACAGCAACGACATGCGGGCGCTGAACGCCTACGACTGGAAGATCACGCCGCAGACCAAGAATGTCACCATCCCGCGCTTCAGCTACCTCGCCGCGAACCCGTCCAACATTGGCAAGAGCAAGAAGATCATCACGGAGGCGAACAACCCCGGCGGGACGAACTGGGGCAGCGGCCTGCTGATGGCGCTGAAGGGCAGCCCCAGGCCGGACGTGGTCTTTTTCATGACGGATGGCAACCGTAGCGATGAACAGGGCTGGATCAACGTGGTCACCACGGAGAACAGCCGCGGCAAGCGCACGATCATCCACACCACGGCGCTGGGGACGCCTGACGCGGCGCGGGATCTGGACGAGATGGCGAGGCGCAACGGCGGCAAGTTCACCGCCGTGATGGCGGATGGGAAGATCGTTCAGGGCAAGGACCTGCTGCGCTGAGCGACGACGGTCAGCGTTGCAGCATGCGGAGCGCCGCCGCCACCTCGTCCATCGGCAGGCCGACGACGTTCGTGAACGAGCCCTCCATGCGTTCGAGAATCATGTCCGTGCATGCCTGGATGCCGTAGGCGCCGGCTTTGTCGAGCGGGTTCACTTTCGAATGGTAGTCCCGGATCAGGTCGTCCGTCAGCACCTTGAACGTGACATGCGTGATCACATGCAGGGTGTGCTGAATCTCGCCATCGCGGGCAAACGCCACGCCCGTGCAGACCTCGTGAGTGCGTCCGGAGAGACGCCGCACCATCTGCAGCGCCTCATCCATGTCGGCGGGTTTGGCCAGCGGGTCGCCATCCACATAAACCAGAGTGTCGGCTCCGATCACGAGCGCCCTCGGACGAAGGCGGCTTCCTGCGAGCGCTTTGCGCCGGGCGTTTTCGAGGGTGAGCTGCTCCGGCGTCAGAGACGCATCATGCGCCTCCTCGACTTCAGGTGCGACGACTTCAAACTCGCGTCCCAGTCCGCGCAACAGATCGACCCGGCGTGGTGAGGCGGAGGCCAGCACCCAGGAGCGCGAACTCACGCGCGTTGCTCCACAATTTTCACCACTTCATCCGCGCGGATCAGCCCGTCGCGTTTCTGCGGTGTGCGGTAGCGGTAGTAGCCGGTTTTTTCCTGATACTCGGGCTGGCCGTTGCAGAGCACCTCGCTGCCGTCCTTCAGTTTGATTTTGTGCGGGGCCGACGAAATCAACAGATCGGGCATCGAGCACGAAACGAGAAGGGCGGCGGGCAAAAGAAGCAGAGAGCGGCACATGGCATTCATGGCTTGGGGTAGGTCAAACGGCATTGTTGAGACTCGCCTTTCGATGATTCTGTTCATCCTTCATTTGAGTGACATTTTCAAGCGGGAGAGTGTTGCTGGTTGAAGCAGTCTCCGTGCCTTTTAACCTGCCGCATGAGTGAAAATCTTTCCCCCGCCATCGGCATCATCGGCGGTTCCGGCCTGTACGACCTCGAAGGCTTCGAGAATCGTGAGGAAATCAGCGTGGAGACCCCGTTCGGCCGCCCGTCGGATGTGCTGGTGACCGGCACGCTGGCCGGGCGCCGCGTCTATTTCCTGCCGCGTCACGCCAAGGGACACCGCATTCTGCCCACGGAGCTGAATCATCGGGCAAACCTCTGGGCGCTGCGCAGTCTGAACGTGCGCTGGATCATCGCCGTCACCGCCGTGGGCAGCCTGCAGGAGAAGTATCAGCCGCGTGACATCGTGCTGCCGGACCAGTTTTTCGACCGCACCAGTCGCCGCGACCAGCACACGTTCTTCGGCCGCGGCATCGTCGCGCATGTGGCGTTTGGCGATCCCATTTCGGACAGGCTGCGTGCGTTGCTGCATGACGCCTGCCTTTCACAAGGCCGCCGGGTGCATAACGGCGGCACCTACGTCTGCATGGACGGCCCCGCTTTCTCCACACGGGCGGAATCCCATGCAAACCGCCAGCTCGGCTTTGACATCATCGGCATGACAAATCTGCCCGAGGCCAAGCTTGCCCGCGAAGCCGAGATCGCCCTCGCCACGCTGGCGATGGTGACGGACTACGACTGCTGGAAGGTGGAGGAGGAGGCCGTGACCGCCGAATCCGTGATCGGTCATCTGCATGCGAACGTCGCCGCCGCCAAGGCCATCCTCGCCCACGTCATTCCCAACATTCCCACCGAGCCCAACTGGCCGGAACATCGTTCGCTGGATGCCGCGTTGATGACGGATCGGAAACTGTGGCCGGAGCAGACGGTGGAGGAACTGCTGCCGCTGCTGCAGCGGTTTCTCTGAGTTTTTTCGAGACGCCGCCCGCCGGGCTTGCCAAGGCACCGCAGACTGGAGCAAACTGCCACGATGAACCCGCCGCCCCAGCCTCCCCCGATTCCAAATTCGCCGTCCATGGCCGTTCCTCCCCGGAAGGGCATGGGCGCGGGGATGATCGTGCTGATCGTCGTCGGTGCCGTGGTGCTGTTGCTGGCGGTGCTCGCCGCGCTGGCGATTCCTGGCTACCAGCGCATCCAGAAGATGGCCCAGGAGATGAAGAACAAGCAGACGCCGGCGCTCAATCCGCCCCCGCCACTGACGGCCGAACAAAAGCAGGCGTTGGAGCGCTTTGGCAACGAACTGGCCGAGGCTCTCAGCAAAAATGACGCGGCCAGGGTGATGGCGCTTCAGGACAGCGAGGGGCTGGCGGCACGAGTGTTTGAAAAGCTTCCCGGCGGAGTGCCCAACAGCGCCGACATGCGGCGGGGGTTTGTCGAGGGCATCCGGAAACGCTCCGGCGGCTGGATGTGGAGCGTGATGGGCAGCGAGGTGCGGTTTCTCCGGGCGCGTGAGCGCAACGGCTTTCCCGCCGTCGTGCTGCGGGTGAAGTCCGCGGAAGGGGCGGTGAACTACATCGACGTCATCGCATCACCGGAAGGCGGCACTTTTCGCGCGGTGGACATGTTCAACTACATCTTCGCCACGATGGTGTCCGAGGAGTCGCGCAATGCGCTTGCCGCCATGATGTCCCAATCGGCAGGCGGAGGTCTGGCCGCCATGCTCGGGATTCCCAAGATGGACGAGAACGTGTTTCGGCATCTCTCCAGCATCAATCAGGCGACCCAGGCGGGAAACATGGCCGAGGTGCTGCGGATCTGCGACAGCCTGCCCCCGGAGCTGAAAACCCGGCGCATTTTCTTCATTCTCCGCCTGCAGGCGCTGATGGTGCTCAGCTCTTCCGGCAAGACCGACGCGCAGTACAAGGAGGCCCTGCGCGCGGCGCCGGACATTCTGGGCAAGGACAGCACCACCGACCTGCTCATGGTGGACCTGCTGTTCATGGAAAACGACCTCAAAGGCGCGGAGGAGTGTCTGAAGCGCGTGGATGCCGTCATCGGCGGAGATCCGTATCTGAAATTCCTGCGCGGCGGGGCGCGGCTGCAGATGAAGGATTACCCGGGGGTGCTGGAGCTGGCGGATCAGATCGCCAAGGAAGACCCCCAAATGGCGGAGGTCGTCGATCTGCGCATCTCGGTGCATCTGGCGCGCAAAGATTTCAAGGCGCTGGCGGACGAGCTGCGCGCATTCAAACGTGACTTCGGTCATGTGCTGGACCGCAAGGCGCTCGCCGGAGACGCCGAGTATGCGGAGTTCCTCGCCTCGCCTGAATTCGCCGCGTGGGAAAAGGAAATCGCCGCGCCCTAATCCTCCATCAGCTTTACCGCGAGGCGGCGCATGAACTGGCGCTCGGGCATCTGACCCAGGCGCTCGTAGGCGTCATCGAGATTGCGCAGGATGCGCAGCAGTGTGGCTTCGGTGGTGGCGGGCTCCCGTATGAGATCCTCCATGCCGGGATTGGCGGCGGGATGGTGTTTGGCCACGTCACCGGCCAGCATGAAACGACCGCGGTTGAAGCAGTCCACCAGCCAGGTCTCGTCACGGTAGGTGACGCGGGAAAGGAAATGCCCTGGGAAGTTGCAGCCTTCGATTTCCAGGCCGAAGCGATGGCCCAGAAGGCGGTAGAGGCAGCAGAGGCTGATGGGGTTGCCCAGGCCGGTGTCCAGCACCCAGAACAGATTGCTGTTCATCGGGGAGTAGTAGTCCTTGCTGTTGCCACGGAAGCGGGTGATGCCGCCATGCGAGGCGAAAAGCCAATGGGCGAGTTCATGCGCATCCATGCGCCCCTTTTCAGCAAACGCTTCCTCTGCCATCGCGTCGAGACGTCTGGCCAGATCGGCGGAATGGGTCTTCCAGCCGGCGAGGAAGGCGGAAAGCTGGCTGAGCCCTTCTTCCAGTTGCGCATCCGGTCCTTCCATCCAGCGCCAGCGCATCCAGGTTTCTTCGAGTTCTGTGCGCCGCGCCGGTTCGAGCATCTGGGCCACGAGACGCTCCTCGTCGGCAGACAGCGGTGTTTCCAGCGTCTCGATGTGCCGCGGCAGTTCACGCCGCATGCCCGTCAGTTCCTGGCACACTGCCTGGCGCACGACTTCGGATTCGTCGTCCAGCAGTTTGATCAGATGGCTCAGATGAGCGGCGGGCATGGGCTGGTGTTAACATGAACGGCCTTTGGGATGCAATCATGATTTTGCATCTCCGCCGGATTTGAAGTGTGTGTCACGCCCGGAATCAGCAGTTGGTTCTCCTGCGAAGGTTGCGCCGCCAGCTGGCTGCTCCAGTGTGCGCGACTATGCGCGTTTTATGGCTTCGGCCCGGCCCCTGTCTGCCGCTTCATCATGGCGGCAGGGTTTACTCCTACCACCTCATCACCAGCATGGCGGACTTGTGCCATTTGCATGTGCTGGAGGCAGGGGGGGACAAGGATGAAACGCTGGACGGTCCGGGGACTCCATACGGGCATGTGATCGAAAGAATCCGCTCTGACAATCGCATGCCGGAGTGGTCGCCGCGCCGCTTTTTTACCTACCTGTGGCCGATCGTGCGAAATCTTTTTGCTTCGCGCGAACCGCTCTGCCTCACGCTCTTCGTCGAGAAACGATTTGCTCAAAGGGCCAGAGAACTGGTCCAAAGCAGGCGGTTCGATGTCGTCGTCGCCGACGGCATCTATCTGGCGTCGATCTTTGAAGACTGGGAAAGTGAACGGCACATCCCCGCGGTGCTGATACAGCACACGGTGGAGTCTGTCTTGTGGCGACGGGTCGCGGAAGTGCAGCGCAACCCGGTCACCTGGTTGTTCTACCATGAGATGGCACGGCGGTTGCGGCGGCGGGAGCCCGGGCTGTGCCGGCTCTTTGATGGAGTGACCGCCATTTCCCAGGTGGACGCGGAGCACATGCGCCGGGTCTATGGACTGACCAACGTGCTTGGCGTCGTGCCCATCGGTGCCTCGTCGATTCCTGAAGGTGTGCCTGAATCTGTGATCAAGCTGCCGTCCTCTCCGATCGTCACCTTCGTCGGCAGCATGAATTACCAGCCAAACGCCGACGCCGCTTTCTGGTTCATCAGGGAGGTTCTCCCGCTGATCCGCCAGACACTGCCCGAAGTGAAGTTCAGGGTGATTGGCCGTGATCCGCCCCGCTCGCTCGTCCAGGAGGCGAAGGTCAATCCGGCCCTTGAGGTCACCGGCACGGTCGAAGAGGTGCTGCCACTGCTGCGCGAATGCTCCACCATGGTTGTCCCCTTGAGGGCCGGCAGCGGAGTCCGCCTGAAGATCATGGAAAGTCTTTCCGCAGGTCTGCCCATCGTGAGCACCAGCGTCGGAGCAGAAGGGCTCGTTCTGGAAAACGGCAGGGACATTCTGCTGGCGGACGATGCCGCATCCTTCGCCCAGGCGGTCCTCCGGCTGCTTCAGGATGATGCCTTGCGCCGTGAGATGGCCGAAAGAGGGATGCAGCGTGTCCAGTCTGATTTCTCCTGGAAACAAAGCGGCGCCCGTTTGTTCGAAATGCTCGCCTCGGTCCTTCAGGCCAGGGCTCAATCCCAGAACTGATCACAGCCGGATCTGCATCGCCTTCGCCGCACGGTGGGCCTTGGCACGCGCTTCGTTGATGTTTTTGGCACGCGCGAGAGTGACGGCCATGCGGCGCTGGCCGCTGACGTTCGGTTTGCCGAAGAGGCGGATCTGCGTGTCGGGCTCGGCGAGGACTTTGTCGAGCTTGCCGAACTGAACTTGGGATGATTCTCCCGCGACGAGCACGGCGCAGCTCGCGCTGGGACCGTGCTGATGGATGTTGGGAATCGGCAGGCCGAGGATGGCGCGCACGTGCAGCGCGAACTCGCTCAAATCCTGCGAGATGAGCGTGACGAGGCCGGTGTCGTGCGGACGCGGTGAGACTTCGCTGAAGATGACGTCGTCGCCCTTGATGAACATCTCCACGCCGAAGAGTCCGCGACCGCCGAGCGCTTCGGTGATCGCACCCGCCATCTTTTCGGCGGCCTTGAGCGCCTTCTTCGACATCGGATGCGGCTGCCAGGACTCGCGATAGTCACCCTTGATCTGCGTGTGGCCCACGGGTGCGCAGAACGAAGTGCCGCCGACGTGCCGCACGGTGAGCATGGTGATCTCGTAGTCGAATTCGACGAAGCCTTCGACGATGACCTTGCCCTTGCCGGCGCGGCCGCCTTCCTGCGCGTATTTCCACGACTTGGCGATGTCGGATTTCTTCTTCACGACGCTCTGGCCCTTCCCGGAGCTGCTCATGATCGGCTTCACCACGCAGGGCATGCCGATCTTTTCAATCGCGGCGCGGAACTCCTCCTCAGTGCCGGCAAAGACATACGGCGAGGTTCTGAGACCGAGCTCCTCGGCGGCGAGACGGCGGATGCCCTCGCGGTTCATCGTGAGCTTGGCCGCGCGGGCCGTGGGAACGACGCGATAGCCCTCCTTCTCAAGCGCCAGCAGCGTGTCGGTGGCGATGGCTTCGATTTCGGGAACGATGCAACTTGGTTTCTCCACCTCGACGAGACGGCGCAGCGCCTCGCCATCGAGCATCGAAACAATGTGGCTGCGATGGGCGACCTGCATGGCCGGTGCGTTCGCGTAGCGGTCCACGGCGATGACCTCGCAGCCGAGACGCTGGAGTTCGATGACCACCTCCTTGCCCAGCTCGCCGGAGCCGAGGAGCATGACTTTCGTTGCGGTGGAGGAGAGGGGGGTGCCGATGCGTGCCATGCGCGCATTTAGGCTTGCAGTGCGCCGCCTTCAAATTGCATTTATGGAGGCATGTCCTTTCCCGGCCCCACGTCCCGATCTCGTTTCCGGCGGATGCTGCAGCCGACGTGGCTGGCATTCATGGACGTCCTGTATCCACGCCTGTGCTGCGTGTGCCAGGTGCCGCTGGCCGACGGTGCGTCCGGCTGGTTCTGCAAGATCTGCGAAGACGCGCTGCCGCTGGTGGAACCGCCCTGCTGCAAAGTCTGCGGGGAGGTCTATGACGGGGCGTTTACGAACGAGTTTCGCTGTGCGAACTGCAGCGGGCGGCGGCTGGAGTTTGATTTCGCCGTGGCGGCCTGCCGCGCGGAAGAAGCGGTGAGGGAGCTGATCCATCAGTTCAAGTATGAGCGCCGCCTGCAACTGCGCGGAGCACTGGCCGCACTGATGCTGCGCACGCTGGAGGAGCCCCGGCTGGCGCAGGAAAACCTGGCGGACTGGCTGCTGGTGCCCGTGCCGCTGCATCGCAGCCGGGAACTGGACCGCGAGTTCAACCAAAGCTGGGAGCTCTGCCTGCGGCTCTCGCAGTTGACGGGCATTCCCGCAGTGAAGGCGCTGGTGCGCATCCGGCCCACGGACGCGCAGGCGGGTCTGGACCGCGACGAACGTCTGCGGAACCTGCGCGGGGCGTTTGCGCTGCCGAAACCGCGCCCCTGGCGGCCCCAAATCAATCTCCAGGGCCGCCGCATCCTGCTGGTGGACGATGTTTTCACCACGGGCGCCACCACCAGCGAGTGTGCCCGTGTCCTGCGGCGTGAGGGCGGGGCAGAAAAAGTGGTGGTCATCACCGCGGCACGCGGCTAGGATCGGCCCTGCGTCCGGCTCTGGCCGGGCCTGACAGTGCGACCCGCCGGGCGGTTTTTTCCCCTCCGGCAACTCCTGCGACATGCCACTCGGGGAGACGCTCCATCAGGCCCGTCATCGCAGGACGCCCACACCGACTGACCTACCATGGGATTTTTCAAAAAACGCTCCGTTGACGATTTAGGCGAGAAGAAACGCGACATGCCGGAAGGCCTTTGGACGAAGTGCCCTTCGTGCAATGAAAGCCTCTTCGAGCAGGCGCTCTCCAAGAACCTCCGTGTCTGCACCAGCTGCGGCTACCACTTCACCATCGGCTCGGACGAACGCATCGCCAGCTTGGTGGACGAGGGCAGCTTCGTCGAGATGGACAAGAATCTCGACTCCGTGAACGCCCTCGGCTTCAAAGGCTATCTGGACAAGGTGAAGGCCTACCAGGCCAAGACCGGCCTCACCGAGGCCGTCGTCACCGGTCGCGCCAAAATCGAAGGGCAGGAGGTGTTCGTGGCCATCATGGACTTCCGCTTCCTCGGCGCCAGCATGGGCAGTGTCGTCGGCGAAAAAATCACCCGCGCCATCGAGGCCGCCACCGCCGAGCGCAAGCCCGTCATCATCTTCTCCGCCTCCGGCGGCGCCCGCATGCACGAGGGCATTTTGAGCCTCATGCAGATGGCCAAGACCAGCGGCGCCCTCGCCCGCCACGCCGAGGCGCGCCTGTCCTACATCTCCGTGCTCACGCACCCGACCACCGGCGGCGTCACCGCCAGCTTCGCCACCCTCGGCGACCTCATCATCGCCGAGCCCAAGTGCATGATCGGCTTCGCCGGCCCCCGCGTCGTGAAGGAGACCACCCACGCCGACCTCCCCCCCGGCTTCCAGACCGCCGAGTTCATGATGCAGCACGGCCTCGTCGATATGATCGTGGACCGCAAGGACATGCGCGCCACCCTCGCGAAGGTGCTGCGCTACATGGTCGGTACGAAAGCGGCGTAGGGCTCCGTTTCAGAAAAAAGGGCCCCAAAAAACAAAAAACAAAAAAGAAAAAAAAGATGCCAGGCATTTAATTGTTGCTGTTGCCGCATTTTCACCCACCTTTCGCCGCCATGAAAGCCGCCCCATCCCTTGAAAATCAACCCCTCCCGCTCGAAGAGCAGCTCGTTGGCGTAAACGCCAAAACCGGTCTCTATCCCGGCGCGCGTTCCTGGTCCGGCGGCAGACGGCGCATTCTTGGCAAGGGGCCGCTTGAGTCCTACTGCTACCATGTCATGTCACGCACCTGCGGCGGTGAGATCTTCTTTGATGACGTGGAGAAAGAGGCGCTGCGGCGCGTGATCTGGCGCATGGCCGAGTTCTGTGGCATCAAGGTCG
>DAORHS010000032.1:0-14257 GCA_035438165.1 Prosthecobacter sp. | reverse complement strand
CGAGCCTGCGATCCTCAACTATCTGCGCAAATTCTACCAGCACGGCTGTGCCTCTCGCGAGGTGATGCGGAACGACCCCACACTTTGCCTGCCGGACGATCACGACGTCTTCCAGGGCAACATCTGGGGCGAGGGCGGCAAGAAGATGGACGTGGGCGACACGGGTGCGTCTTCGAAGGGCGGCTACATCGAGCCGGCGAAGATGGTGAACGTGGTGCACAAGACGAACGTGGCGCATCACCCCGACGCGCATGACCCGACACCCTGCCTGCAGGACATCAGCGTCTATTACGGCGACATGGTCTATGGCGGCGTCGGTTTCGCGATCATCGCTGATCGCCAGTGGAAAAGCGGCCCTGAGAAGGTCGATACCGGCAGCGGTCGCGCCGATCACGTGCCCGATCCGAACTTCGACACGTCCGTGCTCGACAAACCTGGCCTCGTGCTGCTCGGCGAGCGGCAGGAGGAGTTTCTCAAGGAGTGGGGCAAGGACTGGCGCGGTCATTCGCTCAAAGCCGTGCTCAGCCAGACCGTGTTCGCCAACGTGGCGACGCATCACGGCGGACCGGATGGTTATCTCAAGGCCGACCTCGATTCCGGAAGCTGGCCGCAGACGCCGCGGAATCGCGCCGTCGAAATCCTGCGCGAGTCGATGGCCCTGCACATCAACGGCGACCAGCATCTCACCACCATGACGCAATACGGCGTCGAGAAGCAGCGCGACAGCAACTGGTCCTTCTGCACGCCCGCCATCTCCGCCGGTTATCCGCGCTGGTGGCGGCCTGACGAAATGAACATGCCGCACACGAACCGTCCGAAGCACGGCCACCCGAACACGGGCGAATTCATCGACGGCCTCGGCAACAAGGCCTATGTCTATTGCGTCGGCAATCCCGAGGTCGGCAAGGCGCCGAACCGCTATGACAAGGCACACGAGAAGGCCAGCGGCTTCGGCTTCATCACCTTCGACACGGTGAAGAAGACCTACTTCATCGAGTCCTTCCGCTTCCTCGTTGATGCGACGGACGGCAAGCCAACGAATCAGTTCCCCGGCTGGCCGCTGACGATCCATCAGAAGGAGAATCAGGGGGAGAACATCATCGCCTAGTTTCGGCCCGTTCGGCAGCCTGCGCGTGCCGCCACGTGCAGGTTGGGCAAGACTTCGCCGAAAACTCGGTGAAGCGGCGGCGTTTCAGCGTGACCCCACGTATGACCCGTTCCGCCATTCCGCTTTTTCTCTTCACACTCGCCACCGCCCTGAACGCGGCGGCGACCAAACGTGAGGCGACGGCCAAGGGCACCGCCTTTTTCGAGAACAAGATCCGTCCGGTGCTTGTCGAGCACTGCTACAAATGCCACTCCGAGGCCGAAGGGGAGCGCAAGGGCGGGCTGCTGCTGGACCGGCAGTCGGGCTGGCTCGACGGCGGCGACACAGGACAGGCCATCGTGCCGGGCGATGTGGAAGGCTCGCTGGTGATCCAGGCGGTGCGTTATGGCGATGAGGACACGGCGATGCCGCCGAAGTATCAGCTCGACGCCGAGGTGGTGGCGCTGCTGGAGCAGTGGGTGAAGATGGGCGCACCGGGGCCGAAGCAGGACATCGGCGAGACGGAGTTCTCGAAGCTCGGCGATCAGGTCGCGATCTTCGAAAAGGCGAAGACGCACTGGGCCTTCCAGCCGGTGCGTGCCGTCGAGCCGCCGAAGGCGGATGATCCGGCGTGGAACGAGCATGCGATCGACCGCTTCATCTTTGCGAAGCTGAAGGAGCACAAGCTCACGCCCTCGCCGCAGGCCAAAGCGCATGTTTTGGAGCGCCGCTTGTCGTATGATCTCACCGGTTTGCCGCCGGATGCATCGAAGCCGGCCACGGTGGAGGAGCTTCTGCAAAGCCCGCACTTCGGTGAGCATTTCGCGCGACTGTGGCTGGATGTCGCCCGCTATGCCGACACGGCGAACGTCACGGTGCCGGCCACGAAGATGGTGAGCTACTACCCTTACGCGTTCACGTATCGCGACTACGTCATCAGCGCCTTCAACGCCGACAAGCCATATGACCAGTTCATCAAGGAACAGCTCGCCGCCGATTTGATGGGCATCAAGGGTCGCTCGCCGGAGCAGGCCGCGCTCGGCTTCATCGCCGTCACGCCGTTTCTGACCAATCCGAACGACTTCGCCGACGACATGATCGACACGACGATGCGCGGCTTCATGGGCCTCACGGTGGCCTGCGCCCGCTGCCACGATCACAAATTCGAGCCCGTGCCCACGGCCGACTACTACTCGCTGCATGGCATCTTCACCTCCATCGACAAACCCGCGCCGCACCTCATCGACGACTTTCCGTTGATCGACGGCTACGAAGTCACCGCCGAACAACGCGCCGATTTCGAGACGAAGGAGAAGGTCATCGACAAGAAGGTGGCTGCCGCCAGCAAGAGCAAAAAACTCGTCGGCGCGAGGCAGAAGCTCTCCGAGGTGATTCAAAAAAACGAGCTCGCCGAGCTGATCATCTATCACGACGGCGCACCTGCGCGGGCGATTGTCGTGAAGGACAAGCCGAAGCCGGTTACATCGAAGATCTTCCTGCGTGGCGAGCCGGACACACGCGGCGATCTCGTGCCGCGTCGCTTCCTGAAGCTGCTCGATCCGAAGCAGGAGCCGTTTCCTGCGAACAACAGTGGCCGTCTCGCGCTCGCCGAGCACATCGCCAGCAAGGACAACCCGCTCACCGCCCGCGTCTTCGTGAATCGCGTGTGGGGTGCGCTCATGGGCGGCTATCTCGTGGACACGCCGTCGGATTTCGGCCTGCAAGGCTCCGCGCCCACGCATCCCGAGCTGCTCGACTGGCTGGCGGCCGATTTCATGGCCCATGGCTGGTCTTTGAAGCATCTCGTGCGCACCATCGTCACCAGCTGCGCTTATCAGCAAAGCAGCGCGGTGCGCGAGGACATGGCCGCGCTCGATCCGACGAACACCTGGTATCATCGCGCGCATGCGAAGCGGCTCAGCATCGAGGAAATCCGCGACAGCGTGCTCGCGCTCAGCGGTGAGCTCGATCGCAGCCTCAAAGGACATCCGAAACCGCTGTGGGGGCCGGACGCCACGCGCCGCCGCGCCATCTACGGCGTGGTGGACCGCGTGAACAACGACCCCACGCTGCGTGCCTTCGACTTCCCCTCGCCCACCGCCACCGCCGACCGCCGCACGGAAAACATCGTGCCGCAGCAGTCTCTCTTCGCATTGAACTCGTCCTTCATCATCGAGCAATCCGCCGCGCTCGTCGAAAGCCTCCAGCTCAGCGACGGAATGAGCACTCCCGAGCGCGTCAATGCCCTCTTCCAGCGCGTGTATCGACGCGACGCCCACGAGGTGGAGCAACGACGCATCGCCGGCTTCATCGCCCTCATGGAGAAACGCAAAACCAACCCCTGGCCGCTCATCGCGCAGTCGCTGCTGACTTCGAACGAGCTGCTGTACGTGGACTGAGCCATCGCTTTCACGACTCATGACCTCCCGCCGCCAATTCCTCCAACGCTCCGGCTTCGGCCTTGGGGCGCTCGCTGCCTCCGATTTCCTGCGCGCCGTTGATGAGGCGGCGGATGCGAACCCGATGGCGGTGAAGCAGCCTCATTTTCCGGCGAAGATCAAACGCGTCATCCATCTGTTCATGAACGGCGGGCCGTCGCAGATCGACACCTTTGATCCGAAACCGCAACTGGCGAAACTCGACGGCAAGCCGCTGCCGGATTCGATCAAGGAGCGACTACAGCCGGTGCAGCGAGCGCGAGCGGGCAACATCTTCGCCTCGCCCTTCCAGTTTCAGAAGCACGGGCAGTCCGGGCTGGAGATCAGCGAGCTGTTTCCGAATGTCGCGAAGCATGCGGACAGCCTGTGCGTGATCCGTTCGATGACCAGCGACATCGCGAATCACTCGCCGGGCCTGCTGATGATGAACTGCGGGCACACGGTGCTGGAGCGGCCCAGCATTGGCTCGTGGGTGCTTTATGGGCTCGGCTCCGAGAGCGCCGATCTGCCCGGCTATGTCGTGCTCATGCCTTCCGGTCTGCCGACGGCGCAGTCGAAGAACTGGACCAGCGCCTTCCTGCCCGGCATGTATCAGGGCACGCACATCGAAACCGCGGGCAAAGGCCAGCTCATTCCCGATCTCACGCGTCACGATATCTCGCTCGGCAACCAGCGCGCACAGCTCGCGCTCACGCGTTCGTTGAACGAGCGCCATGCGCGAAATCATCCCGGCGACGAGCGGCTCGAATCTCGCATCTTCTCCATGGAGCTCGCCTTCCGCATGCAGAGCGCCGCGACGGACGCTTTTGACCTCAAAGGCGAAAGCGAAGCCACCCGCGCCGCTTACGGCGACACACCCGTCGGCAACAACATCCTGCTCGCGCGTCGTCTCGCCGAGCGCGGTGTGCGCTACATCCAGTGCTACCACGGTGTCGGCCAGCCGTGGGACAGCCACAGCGCTCTGGTCAAAAATCACGAGAAGCTCTGCCGCGAGGCCGATCAGCCCATCGCGGCGCTGCTTCACGATTTGAAGGAACGCGGCCTGTGGGACGACACGCTCGTCATCTGGGGCGGCGAGATGGGCCGCACGTCCACTTACCAGGGCAGCAGCGACAAACCGGCCGTGTTTGGCCGTGATCATCATGTCGATGGCTTCACCGTCTGGCTGGCCGGTGGTGCGGCGAAGGGCGGGCACGTGCATGGCATCACCGACGACTTCGGCCTCGGCATCGCCGCTGATCCGGTTCACGTTCACGATCTGCACGCGACAATCCTCCATCTCTTCGGCCTCGATCACAAAAAACTCACCTACCGCTACTCCGGCCGCGACTTCCGCCTCACGGATGTCAGCGGCAATGTGGTGAACGAAATCCTGGCATAACCCACCGCTTCATGAACCATCCGCCCGTCACCCGCCGTCGTTGCCTCACGCTTGCCGCCGCCGCTTTCATCACGCCTTCCCTGCAGGCACAGAACGCCAGGAAGAAAAAGTCCGGCAAGGGCGGCACGCCGCCGCCCACGCATCCGCCGCTACAGGCCGTGGACATCACCAAGCTGCCGGAGGGCACCGAGGAGCTCGATCTCTTCCTGCTCATCGGCCAGTCGAACATGAAAGGCCGCGGCGTCATGCCCGACGAGCCGAAGCGCGATCCGCGCATCGTCATGATGCATCTCAAGGACGACTCGTGGTATCTCGCGCGCCATCCGCTTCATCTCACCGGCGACGCCAAAACGTTCGCAGGCCACGACAACGCCGGCGTCGGCTCCGGGCTCGCCTTTGCCGAAACCCTCATCGCGCAGAATCCCAAGCTCGCTGTCGGTCTGATCCCCTGCGCCGTTGGCGGTTCGCCGATCCAGTCCTGGCAGAAAGGCGCGAAGCTTTACGACGAAGCCCTGCGCCGTGCCAAACTCGC
This sequence comes from Prosthecobacter sp., assembly GCA_035438165.1. Taxonomy (GTDB): domain Bacteria; phylum Verrucomicrobiota; class Verrucomicrobiia; order Verrucomicrobiales; family Verrucomicrobiaceae; genus Prosthecobacter. The sequence goes on along the minus strand of DAORHS010000032.1, from coordinate 8,819 downwards.
GTTACAGGCCGCCGCGCCCGTCAAAGGGCGCATCCGCGGTGCGCTCTGGCTGCAGGGCGAAGCGAATGCCAATCCCGAAGGCCTCGCCGTTCACGAAGGCAAGCTGCTCAAGCTCGTCGATGATCTCCGCGCCGACCTCGGCGAGCCCGATCTGCCCTTCATCGCCTGCACCATCGGCGAGATGGGCGACGCGGACAAACTCGCCGGCAAAGCCGCCATGAACAAGATCCTGCTCGACCTTCCCTCGAAACGTTCGCATACCGCCTGCGTGGACGCCCGCGACCTCAAAACGCACATCGGCGACAACGTCCACTTCGACACCGCCGCGCAGAACGAGATCGGAAAGCGCTTCGCGGAGAAGTATTCCGCGCTGACGAAGTAGCGCTTACTTATTCTCCAGCGACATCAGCTCGATCTTGCGGAACCACACCGGCTGACCCTCCGCCTGCAGGGCGATGTGACCGTAGCCGGGCATCACATGGCCGCCGGCATTGATGATGTCGCTCGCAGGCGCGATCTTGCACGCTGCATCGAGCTGCGGGCGCTGGTAGCGCAGCACCTCGACACCGTTCACACGGTGGATGATCTCGTCATTCCCGCGCACCTCGACCTCCGCGCGCACCCACTCCTCCGCGGGAAAGGTCGGCGCGCTCGATTTGACGATGTGCTTCGTGATCAACTCGCCGCCCATCTCCACATGGGTGCCCGGCGTGCAAAGATTGCCCGTGGATCGCGGGCCCTTGCCCTCGTCGGCGAGAAACTGCATCTCCAGGCTTGAAGGAAAGCCCTGGTCGAAGCGCATGCTCTGCGGCGGCTGCGCGTGCAGCATCACGCCGCTGTTGAGGTTCACATACTTCGGCGCGTCGGCCATCATTGTGCCGGTGAAGCGATACTCCAGCCGCAGGATGTAGTGGGAGTAGGCCAGGTTCGTGAACAGGTGCCCGTACTGCTCGTCGAACTTCTCGTAGCCGTCGTAGTTCACCTTCAAGATGCCGTCCTCGACACGAAAGGTGTTCGCAAAGTTCTCCCCAAGAGGACGCTTCGCGATCTTGATCGTCCAACCGGTGAGATCCTTGCCGTTGAAAAGCGGCACCCACTTCGGCTCTTCGGCTGCTGCAGAAGTGAGCAGGAATGGGGCCGTCAGGATGGCGATGAGGCGGGTGGTGATCATGAACGCATCTTGGCGGTGGCCCGGCGGTTTCCAATCGGAAGATTTCGAGGGCCCCGTCGTTCAGAAAGACCCACCTCTGCGGGACCGATCTTTTCTTGTCCAAAAGCCCTCCGTTTCTGCCTTCTTTCCCCGTGCGTCACGCAATCACCCTCTCACTTCTCACGGCCTTCGCTGCCGCCGGTGCATCGGCGGCTGATGGCGTGGCATTTTTTGAGAGCAAGGTGCGGCCGTTGCTGGTGAAGCATTGCTACGAATGCCACTCACAGGAATCGGGCAAGCGAAAGGGCGGGCTGCTGCTGGATCGAAAGGAAGGCTGGCAGATCGGCGGTGATGCGGGTGCGGCGGTGATTCCCGGCAACCCGGGCAACAGCCTGCTCATGCACAGCGTGAGCTATCAGGACGACAAGCTGCAGATGCCGCCGAAGTCGAAGCTGCCGCCGCAGGACGTGCGCATTTTGGAACAATGGATCTCCATGGGCGCGCCCGATCCACGTGATGAGGCGCTGGCGGAGGTCGTGAAGAAAAAGACGATCGACTTCAACGCCGCGCGCCAGGGTTGGGCCTTTCGTCCGCTGCAGCAGACAGCGCCACCCACCGTGAAGAACAAGACCTGGCCGCGCAAGGACCTCGACGCTTTCATTCTCGCGGAACTCGAAGCGAAGAACCTCGCACCAGCCACCGATGCAGACAAGCACACACTGATTCGTCGGCTCAGCTACGACATTACCGGCCTCCCTCCATCGTCGGACTTGTCCGACACGTCAGACTTGTCCGACTACGTGGACTCGCTCCTCCAAAGCTCCCAGTTCGGCGAAAAATGGGGGCGCTACTGGCTGGACCTCGCACGCTACGCCGACTCGAATGGCGGCGACCGCAACTACACCTTCTACCAGTCCTGGCGTTACCGGAACTACGTCATCGACGCCTTCAACCACGACAAGTCGTTCTACGACTTCATCCGCGAGCAGATCGCCGGTGACTTGATGCCCGCCAAAACGCCCGATCAGCGCCGCAGTCAGATGATCGCCTCCACCTTCCTCGCGCTCGGGCCGAAGATGCTCACGGAGCGCGACAAGGAAAAGCTGCATCTCGATACGGTGGACGAGCAGATCGACACCATCGGCCGCGCCTTCCTCGGCCTCACCGTTGGTTGCGCACGCTGCCATGATCACAAGTTCGATCCCTTCAGCCAGCGGGACTACTACGCGCTCGCCGGCTTCTTCCGCTCCACGGAGGTCGTCATGGGCACGCGCAACGGCTGCGTGAATGTGGCGAGCTGGGTCGAGCAGGCGCTGCCGCAGCCCGAGCCCGCGATGACCGAACTCGTGACCAAAGTCGAGCGCCTGGAGCTGGCGATGCGCTTGAAGGTCGAGCGCGACTTCATGAAGAAGGTCGGCGGCAAAATGTCGCTCGAAAAGCTGCCGCTGGCGGGCGTGATCTGCGATGAGGCCGACGCGGAGCTGGTCGGCGACTGGAAGCAATCGAGCCTGTCGAAGAACCGCTTCGGCGACTTCTACATTCACGACGACAAGAAGGGCAAAGGTGAAAAGCAGGCCGTGTTTCGCGGCAGTCTGCCGGAAACGGGCGTCTATGAAGTGCGCCTCGCGTATCCGGCCAAAACGAACTGCGACGAGCACGTGCCGATCACCGTCGAGGCCTTCGACGGCGTGCATGAAATCGTGTTTGATCAGACGAAGAAGCCCAGCATCGGCGGCTTGTTCGAGCCCATCGGCCGCTTCCACTTTGAGAAAGGCGGACGCGTCAATGTGATCATCCGCACCGAAGGCACGAAGGACTACGTCATCGTCGATGCCGTGCAGTTCATCTCCGAGCGCGACATCGAACGCGAAGCCACCGCGCTCGCGATGGCCAACGGCAAAGGCACCGGCGATCCGCTGCTGACGATGCAAAGCGAGCAGTTGGAGAAGGAACTCCCCAAGCAGATCAACGCGCTCAAAGACGCCGAACTCGCCATGGCACCGCGCGATGCTCGCGACGCGGGCGACATCCACTTGCGCGTGCGCGGCGAGGTGGGCCAGTTGGGTCCGAAAATCGCCCGCAGCTTCCCCAGCGTGCTGTTTCGCGGCGCTCCGCCGAAGATTGAAGCTGGCTCCAGCGGCCGCTTGCAACTTGCGCACTGGATGACGAGCGAAGAAAACGCACTGCTTGACCGCGTGATCGTGAATCGCCTGTGGGCGCAGCTTTTCGGACGCGGCATCGTCGGCACCGTCGATAACTTCGGCGTGCAGGGCGAAAAGCCGACGCATCCCGCGCTGCTCGACCATCTCGCCGTGAAGTTCCGCGCCAGCGGCGGCTCCTTCAAGACGCTGATCCGCGAGATGGTGCTCAGCCGCACCTACCAGCTCGCCGCCGAGGCCAAATCACCGCGCACCATCGCCGATCCCGAGAATCGATTGTTTGGTCGTCGCTCCTATCGTCGTCTCACCGCTGAGGAGATTCGCGACAGCCTGCTCTTCCTCACTGGCGAACTCAAACTCGAACAGGCCGCCGCCACCGCGCTCACTTACGGCGAGGATCTCGACAAGCCGATGAAGTTCGACCAGGAGCAGCGCCGCAGCATCTACCTGCCCGTCGCCCGCAACAACCTCGCCCCCGAGCTGGAGATCTTCGACGCCGCGAATCCCGAGATGGTCTCCGGCGACCGCCCGCTCACCACCGTGCCCACGCAGGCGCTCTATCTCCTCAACAGCGAGTTCCTGCAAAAACAGGCCGCCACGCTCGCCCAGCAGGCCTATGCGAAGCCGGAACCCGTCGTGTGGCTGCATGAAGTCATCCTCGGTCACGCGCCGAACGCCACAGCAGCCAAACGTGCGAATGATTTCATCAACAGTGCCAGTGATGATCGCGAAAAAGCCCTTGCCGACCTCGCTCACGTCCTGCTCGCCTCCACGGAGTTTTTGTTTCTCGATTGATGCCATGAATGCTCTTCCCCAAATCACCCGCCGCACCGCGTTGAAGACCGCCGCGTGCGGCTTTGGCTCGCTCGCGTTCAACGGACTCGCCACCGCGGCCAGTCTGCCGCGTGGGTTGCATCACACGCCGCGGGCGAAGCGCGTGATCTTCCTCTTCATGCACGGCGGACCGTCGCAGGTGGACACGTTTGATTACAAGCCGATGCTGCAGCAGATGGACGGCAAAAAGCTGCCGTTCGCGCCCGCGAAGAACCTGGATCCGTCCGCCACGGCCCAGGCGAAGCTCCTTGGCTCGCCGTGGAAGTTCTCACAGCATGGCGAAAGCGGCCTGTGGGGCAGTGACTTGTTCCCCGAAGTCTCGAAACGGCTGGATGACCTCTGCGTCATCCGCTCCATGCAGAGCAAAGGCCAGTCTCATGGCCAGGCGGTGTGCATGATTCACACCGGCGCGGACAACTTCGTGCGTCCGTCGATGGGCTCGTGGATCAGCTACGGCCTCGGCACCGAAAATGCCGATCTGCCCGCCTTCGTCAGCATCAGCCCGTCGCCCACGCACGGTGGCCCGCGCAATTACGGCAGCGCTTTCCTCCCCGCCGCGCATCAGGGCACCACGGTCGGTCGTGCCGGCAAGCTCGGCAAGGACGCCACCTTCCGCTTCCTCGATTCCGGTGGCGATTCCGCAGGCCAGATGCGCAAACTCGATCTTTTGCAGGCGATGAACCGCGAGCATTTCGAGCGCACGCGCCACGCGCCGATCGAAGGCATGATCCAGAGCATGGAACTCGCCTTCCGCATGCAACGCGAAGCGCCGGGCGTCATGGACATCGAGCACGAACCCGCGCACATCAAAGCGCTCTACGGCATCGGCAACGAAACGACCGACAACTACGGTCGCCAGTGCCTGCTCGCGCGACGCTTCGCCGAAGCCGGCGTGCGCTACATTCAGGTCAGCACGCCGAACGTGTGGGATCAGCATTCGAACCTCGTCTCCGGTCATACCAAGAACGCCGCCGCAGTCGATCGTCCCATCGCCGGACTGCTCGCCGATTTGAAGCAGCGCGGCATGCTCGAAGACACGCTCGTCGTCTGGGGCGGCGAGTTTGGCCGCACGCCCATCGTGCAGGGCGCGAACGGTCGCGATCACAATCCGCAGGGCTTCACCATGTGGCTTGCCGGTGGCGGCGTGAAGAGCGGTCTCGCGTATGGCGAGACGGACGACTTCGGCTACTACGCCGTGAAGGACAAAGTCCACATGCACGACCTCCACGCCACGATCCTGCATCTCCTTGGCATCGACCACCTGAAGCTGACCTACCGCTACGCCGGAAGAGATTTCCGTCTCACCGATGTGTATGGCGAGGTGGTGAACGGGATCTTTGCGTAGCTTCGGTTGGCAACCGAAGCATCGGATTCGATTGCCAATCGAATCTACGGCAACATGGCGCGGCGAAATTCGTTCATGGCGGATGCGCTTTGCCATCTGTTCTCTCGTATTCTGGACCTCGTGTGTGCTGCTTGCCCAAACACCGGCCGACAAGCCCAACATTGTCGTCATTCTCGTCGATGACATGGGCTTCTCGGACCTGGGCTGCTATGGCAGCGAGATCCCCACCCCGAATCTTGACGCGCTGGCGGCGGACGGCCTGAAGTTCACGCAGTTTTACAACACCGGCCGCTGCTGCCCCACCCGTGCGTCGTTGCTGACCGGATTGTATCCGCATCAGGCCGGCGTCGGCCACATGACCGATGACAAAGGTGTGCCGGGCTATCGCGGCAGGCTCAATGACTCATGTGTCACCATCGCCGAGGTGCTCAAACCGGCGGGCTACTTCACCATCATGAGCGGGAAATGGCATGTGGGCCAAAACCTCGGCGTCACGCCCTGGGGACGTGGATTTGACCGCAGCCTGAATCCGGCGGCCGGTGGATTCTACTACGGTGGTTCAGCGCGCTACGACCTCTCGCTGAATGGTGAGCCCATCAAAGCGGATGATCCGCGTTTGCCGAAGGATTGGTACTCCACCGATCTGTGGACGACGTTCGGCCTGAAATTCATTGACGAGGCACTGGCCGAAAAGAAGCCGTTTTATCTCCATCTCTGCCACAATGCGCCGCATTTCCCGCTACAGGCTCCCGCAGATGCGATCGAGAAATTTCGGGGCAAGTACAAAGCCGGCTGGGGGGCGATTCGTGATGCACGCTATGCCAAACAGATCGAACTGGGCATCATCGACAAAGAATGGGCGAAGTCGCCGCGTCCGAAGGACGTGAAACCTTGGGCGGAGGTGCCGGCAGAGGAAAAGGAGCGCTTCGACCACCTCATGGCCGTGTATGCCGCCTGCGTGTTTCGCATGGACAAGGCCGTGGGCGATCTCGTCGCCGGACTGAAGGAGCGCGGCGTCTTCGACAACACGCTCATCCTTTTCATGAGTGACAACGGCGGCAACGCCGAGTCCGGTCCCAAAGGCCGCACCGAGGGCGATCCGGCACAGGCCTCGTCGAACTGGTTCTGCGGTGAAAGTTGGGCCTTCCCGCAAAACACGCCCTTCCGTCTCTACAAGCACTACAACCACGAAGGCGGCATCGCCACGCCGCTCATCGCACACTGGCCTGCGCGGGGTGGGGTGAATCCAAGCTATCACGGTAACCGCACCGGCAATTTTACCCGCAACGCAGATGGCGGGCCGCTCTGCCATACTCCCGCGCACCTCATCGACATCATGGCAACGTGCGTCGATGTAGCCGGCGCGACCTATCCGACCGAACACAATGGTAATCTCATAACTCCGATGGAGGGCAAAAGCTTGAGGAATGTCTTCCTTGGAGACTCGCTTCCTGCACGGAATCTTTTTTGGGAGCACGAAGGCAACGCCGCCGTCCGCGTTGGCGACATGAAACTCGTCCGCAAGGGCCGCAACGCCGTGTGGGAGCTCTACAACTTGAAGAGCGACCGCACCGAGCTCCACGACCTCGCTACAGAGCAGCCTGAGAAAGCGAAGGAACTCGCTGCTCTATGGGAAGCCTGGGCCGAGCGTGCGCATGTGAAGCCGTTTCCCAACGAAGGAGGCGCCAAGAAGAAGGGCAAAGGCAAGAAGAAGGCGGCGGCCCCCAAATAAGCTCGCGATCTGAATCACAACTCGTCGAGGTGTTTTCATCGAGCGGCGCGGAAAGTGGCGTTGTGGCTGCGTTTTATCCCACATCCCATGAATGCTCCGACATCAATCCATCGTCGTCAGTTTCTCCGCAGTACGGCTGCCACCGCCGGAGGGCTCTGGCTCTCGGGTTTCAACCAAACGCTCTCCGCCGCCTCCATTGAAGGCGAGACCAAGGACTTCTGGTATCGCATGCCGTCGGCGGATGAGCCGTACATCGACACGCAGCGCGACAGCAAGGCCTTCGCGTTTCAAGGCACGCAGATCATGCTGTCGGAGGACAATGGAAAGACCTGGCCGCATCGCGCGGAGTTCCCGGAGGCGCAGAACATCACCTTCAGCGTCATCTTGAAGAATGGGAACGTGCTGTTCGCGACACTCAACCGGCTCTTCCTCAGCACGGACAATCTGAAGACGCATCGCGAGATCATCGTGAAACGGCCGGACGGCGGCGACTACCGGCCGCACGATCCCGTCGATCCGAAAGCGCCCGGGTGGTATTACCATTCGCTCGATGGCGAGCACTGCTTCGAGGTGAACGGCAGGGAGATGCTCGTGTGGGGAACTACTGCAACGTGCTCGGCGGCGCGGTGCCGGTGAACATCTACTACTCCACCGACAACGGCGAGACGGTGAAGCTGGCGTATGCCTTCGGCCAGAACCCGAAGTTCCAGCAGAAGGGTGCTCTGCCGGATGCGCCTTTGCTTGGCGACCCGAACAACCAGCTCATCGCCCGTCATGTGCACAACGTGACCTACAATCCCGCCGAAAACGCCTTCTATGCCTGCACCGGCGACATCGACCGCACCCATGGCAAGGAAGTGCATTGGATTCGTGGCACCTATGATGCCAAGTCCGATGCTTGGGACTGGAAGCATGTCATTTCGGTGGATTCGAACTCGCGCTTCAAATGCGGCGGCATCAACTTCATCAGCGACAAGATGTACTGGATCGCCGACGCGAACGGCCCGGCCATCGCGAACCGTCATGATCGCGGCATCTTCATGTGCGATCCGAAGGACGTTACGGACACCTCGAAGCACACGCTGCTCTTTAATCCGATGTTCGAATCCGCTAACATGCTCGTGCAGGACGGCGTCTTCGTCGCCACGCACTGCGCACCGGCCTCGACCTACGCCTGCGGCATCATCTGGTCGCCCGACATGGGCAAGACCTGGGCGCAGTACGACCTCAAGGAGTTCGGCCCGCGCTCCGGCTGCCGCATCAACCGCAAGAACAGCGACGGCTGGTTCCGCATGGACCTGCGCAAAGGCTGGATCGAGCGTGCCGAAGTTCTTTTCCTGAAACCCAAGCCATGAAACCTCTGCTCTTCCTCTGCCTCCTCGCCTCCGCGCACGCGCAGGTCATCAACGGCCAGTTCCCTGTCGTCTCGAACCTCAAAGCCGGTGTTGCGAAGGTGGACATCACGCCGCCTGAGGTGAAGGGCGTCATCGTCACCGGACACACACGCGAGGTGAACGGCGTGCGCGATCCGCTCCGCGCGGGCGTGCTCCTCATGGACGACGGCGAAACGAAGGCGGCCATCGTCACACTGGACACCAT
>DAORHS010000031.1:2606-14346 GCA_035438165.1 Prosthecobacter sp. | reverse complement strand
CGGTTCGGATTCGCGTCCAATGCCGCCTGGATGGACGCGTAGGCGGCGACAGACAACTCCGCGCCGCACGCAGACGCAGAGACCATCATGAACAGGAGTCCGGCAAACTTATTCATCGCGCTTGGCCTTTCCGCGCTTCACTTTCACGCGTTTCAGTGGTGTGTATTCGGAGCCATCGGAGACGCACCAGGCGAGGTCGGCCATGAGGGTGGCGGATTCGGCGTGGGGGTCTTTGTTGGCGGTGATGTAGGCCTGCAGGCCCTGCGCAAGGGTGCGGACGAGGTCGCGCTGAGCGGGGTCGTGGAAGAGATTTTTCATCTCGAAGGGATCAGAATCGAGGTCGAAGAGCGCGGGAGCGTCAGTGGGCGAGAGAATGAGCTTGTGGCGCTTCGTGAAGGTCGCCACCCAGCCGCCGATGCGGACGAAGGTTTGATCCACCCAGCCTTCAGGGGCTTTGCCGGATTTGAGCAACGCAGAGGCGTCACGGCCCTGCATCGGCGTTTTGGTCTCGGCCCCGAGGAGGCTGAGCAACGTGGGTTTGAAATCGACGGTGCCGAGCGCTTCGTGGATGACGGTGCCGGGCTGGATCATGCCGGGCGCGGCGATGACGAACGGGATGCGGGCGCTGCCTTCGCAGGGGATGCCTTTGTTGTAGCGACCGTGCTCGCCGCACATGTCGCCGTGATCGGAGGTGAAGACGACGACGGTGTTCTCGAGCTGGCCGTTCTGGCGCAGCGTCTCGAGGATGCGGCCGATGTTGTCGTCGATGCACTTCACCATGCCGAAGTAGAGCGCCATCTGCCGGGCGACGAAGCGATCCTGCATGACGCTGGCAAAGGACGGCAGTTGATCGCCTTTGGTGAGCGCGGACTTCGGCTGTTTGAAGGGTTTCGGGTCAAACATCGTGTCGTAGGGCGCACGCACGGTGTTCGGGCCGTGCGGATCGGGAATGCTGACCATGTAGCAGAAGGGCTTTTCCTTGTTCGTGTTGATGAACTCGATGGTGCGGTCAGCCAGGAAGTCGGTGGTGAAGGATTTGTCGTCCGCACCATCGACATTGTAGTTCGGTTCACCCTTCGGACTCGTCGCGCCGACCTTCGGACCGTCTGCATCCTCGCCGAGCTTCTTCCAATGACCGCGATTGAACATGTAGCGGTTGTCCTCGAAGCCAAACTTGCGCGTCGGTGCCCAGCCGGGCTTTGCAGAGCCGTCGAGATGCCATTTGCCCGCATAACCCGTGGCGTAGCCGCTTTGACCCAGCACCGCGGCGAAGGTCTCCATCGAATCGAGCATCGGCAGATCGTTGGAGATGCTGCCCGTGTTCTGCGGATACACACCGGTCATCAGCGCCGCACGTGAGGGCGTGCACACCGGCGACGTGGCGTAGTAGCGCGTGCAGATCGCCCCGCGCTCGGCGATGGAGTCGATGTGCGGCGTGTCCACCTTCACGCCCTCGCCCCAGATGAAGGCCTGCTCCGGCGGCAGCAGTTTGCGGTAGCAACCGAGCGTGCGGAAGTTGTGCTCGTCGGTCTGGATGATCAGGACGTTGCGTGGCGTTGCCGCGAATGACGAAACCAGAATGATGAATGACGAAAAGAGGATGAATGCGCTGCGCATGGCGGATGGTTAGTTGGGACGATGTTTGTCGAAAGTCTTTTGGTGATGGCGCATGATGTCGTCGCCTTTCACGTCGTAGCTGCCTGTGGCGGTGTGGGGCACGTCGGGGATGGAGAGGAACTCGTGCGCGATGCCGAGTTCCTTCAAATAGGCGCTGAACTTCAAATTGAACTCGTAGTTGAAGCACTTCGCGCCGTCCCAGACGAGGATGCTGAGCGCGGGTTTGTCGGCGCGAGCCGCGAAGGCCTTGGCGATGTCCCAGGTGTTGTAGCCGATCGGCAGGAAGCGCAATGTGTCGCTCTCGTAGCCGTCGTTTTCCTGAATGTGCTTCTCCGGACCGTAACCGGAACCACCGGGGGCCACCGAAAGGAACAACTCGGGATGTTTGAACATGATGCGTGTCGTGCCGCGTCCACCCTGCGAGTAACCTTCCAGCGCACGGCCTTCGCGCGTGCCCCAGGTGCGCCAGGTCGCGTCGATGTGCGGCACGACTTCCTTCACGAAGACCGATTCGCCCATGCCGTTCTTCATCTCCGGCATGTCATACCAGCTCACCGGTCCGCCATTTGGGAAGACATAGATCGTCGGCTTGATGGTGCCCTTCTTGATCGCCGCATCGACGTAGGTGGCCAGTTTCACCGCCTTGCTTTCGCCACCCGGACGACCGCCGTGCAAGTGATACACGACGGGATACTTCTCCTGGCTCGTTTCATAGCCAGGCGGCAGGTAGATGTAGTAACCGACGTCGATGCCCATGGACGGGCTCTTGAATGTCGCGTGTTTCACCGTTGGTGGCTGGATCTTTTTGGCCCACTCCGCATTGACCATCGGAGAAACCCAGTTGAACGGCCCTTCCTGCTTCGCGGCTTTGGGCTTGTTCGCTTTCTGGGCGAGACACAGAACGGAGGAGATGAAAAACAGGAAGGTGAGGAGTCGGAGCATTGGCTGTGAACGGCGGATTCGAGGGCAAGTTTCAAAGGTGCCTCGCGTTAGCACGCCATGCGCCTTCTGACCGCCCTCTGCTTTCTTCTTGTCTCCTCACTCTCCATTGCCGCCGAGCGTCCGAACATTGTTTGGATCGTTTCCGAGGACAATTCCATCCACTACCTGAAGCACTTCTTCCCCGGTGGCGCGGAGACACCGGCCATCGAAGCACTGGCGGCCCATGGGCTGACGTTTGACCATGCGTTTTCGAACGCGCCGGTCTGTTCGGTGGCACGCACGACGCTGGCGACGATGTGCTACGGCCCGCGCATCGGCACGCAGTTCCACCGCCGCTACAAATCGCCGCCCATGCCGGATGGGGTGCGCATGTTCCCGGAGTATCTGCGCAAGGCGGGTTACTACACGTCGAACAACTCCAAGACCGACTACAACGCGGAGTCCGGTAAGGAAGTGTGGGACGAATCGTCCAACAAAGCCTCCTGGCGCAACCGTCCGGACGCGAAGCAGCCTTTCTTCCACATGCAGTCGCACGCGCAGTCGCATGAGAGCTCGCTGCATTTCAGCCGGCAGAGCTACGAAAACGACAAAACGAAACACGATCCAACGCAGGTGCAACTCGGCGCGCATCACCCGGACACGCCGCTCTTCCGCTACACGCACGCACGTTACCTCGACAATCAGCAGATCATCGACGGCATCGTGGCCGAAACCGTGGCGAACCTGGAGAAGGACGGACTGCTGGAGGACACGTTCATCTTTTACTTCGGTGATCACGGCGGCGTGCTGCCGCGCGGCAAGGGCTACGTCTATGACACGGGGCTGCATGTGCCGCTGGTGATCCGCGTGCCCGAGCGCTTCAAACACCTCGTCGAAGGAGCGCAACTGGGCGCACGCGTGCCCGGCTTCGTGCAGTTCATCGACTTCGGCGCCACGGCGCTGCAGCTCGCCGGAGTGCCGCTGCCGCAGGGCATCGACGGCAGGCCGTTTCTCGGCAAAGGCGTCTTAATCGACAAGGTGAATGAGCGTGATGAGGCCTTCGGCTACGCAAACCGCATGGATGAGAAGTATGACTTCGTCCGCACGCTGCGGAAGGGGAAGTATCAATACATCCGCTGCTTCGAGCCGTGGCTGCCCGACGGCCTCGAAAACATCTACCGCTACAAGATGCTCGCCTATCAGGAATGGCGGCAGCTTTGGGAACAGGGGAAGCTCACCGGCGCACCGGCGCTGTTCTTTGCACCGAAGCCCGTCGAGATGCTCTTCGACTGCGAGGCCGATCCCTGGACGGTGAAAAACCTCGCTGCTGATCCGGCGCATGCGGCGACGCTCCAGGATCTGCGTGGTCGCCTGCAACAGCAGATGCGTTCCATGTCCGATCTGAGCTACTATCCGGAGAGCTATCTCGCCACGCACGCCATGGACAATCCCGTGGCCTTCGGTGAATCGCATCACGACGAAATCAAACAGCTCGCCGACATCGCCGATCTCATGCTGCGCTCGTTTGATGACGCCAAAGCCGGCATCGAGACCGCGGTGAAGAGCAAACATGAGATGCAGCGCTACTGGGGCGCGATGGTTTGCACTGCCTTCGGCAAGCAGGCTGTCTCACTGGCGGGTCTGACACGTCCGTTGCTCGATGACGCCTCCGAAATCGTGCGCGTGCGGGCTCTTGAGTTTCTTGGCTCCATCGGTGAGGTGAACCCACAGCCCTCCCTCACGGCGCTCATCAATCAGACCTCTGATCCCGTTCTCGCCGTGGAGGCGTTGAACTCGGTCGTATGGTTCAAAGATCACTTCGAGGGCAAATACCCCGTGCAACGCAGCGACTTCCATCCCGCCCAGCGCGGCGGCGACATCGACGACCGGCTGAACTACCTCAACGGCATTCCCTACCCCGCCGAGGCAAAGGCGAAAAAGAAGAAGGGAAAGAAATAAGCCGAAGCTACTTCTTCGGCGCGCCCTCTTTGAACTTCGTCATCAACTCCTGAAATTTCTTGTTCAGCGTCTGATACTCGGGGCTCTTGCGGTCATGCTTCGCACGTTCGGCGGCCAGCGCTTTGATCTCCACGGCGAGGGCGCGACGTGCGTTGGTGACACTCGCGGCGGCGGTGTCCACTTTCGGCTCCACGTCGTCCCAATCATCGGTGCGGAAGACGGAGGCGGGCAAACCATCGCTGTTGATGAGGTTCGCGCCTTCGGGATTCGAGGCCCAGGCATAGCGCACGGCGGCGGGAGCTTTCATCTCGGCGCTGCTGACAATCACGCTGTCGGTGCCATCGATTTTCGCATCGGCCCACTTCCACACTTTGTCCGCTCCGGCGATCTCGAAGCGCTTCAGTGGGCCGCCATCGCGTGATTTGAGTCCCGCGCCGCTTTGATCAAAGGTCACACGGATCGCGTCGCCCTTCACCTCGCTCGATTTGAAGAGCGGACTGGAGTAGATCAGCTTCTTGCCATAGTCCTTTGCCAAGGCCCAGCGGGCGAGGCGTTCACCGGGATCTTTTTTGTTCTTCGGATGGATGTCGTTTGCTTCGCCGATGTCGTTGGTGATCGCCATGCCGGTCTTCGGCGTGGTCGCGAGCACAAGGCGCATGCGGTCCTGCAGCAGTGCCCACGGATCGGGCGTGCCGGGTTCGGTCGAGGGAGCGCGATAGCCGGCGAGCTGCACGTAGTAGAAGGAAAACTCGTCATTCCAGCGCTTGCGCCAGTCGTTGATCATCAGCGGCAGCGACTGGTCATACGGCACGGCTCCCGCCTTCGCATTGCCCTCGCCCTGATACCAGATCGCGCCGCGCATCGTGTAACCGGCGAAAGGATGGATCATCGCGGCGAAGAGCACGCCGGGCTTGCCTTCGGTGAGCAGCGGACGCTTCGGCACATCGGGCTTTTTCGGCAGGCGTTTGCGCTCCTCGGCGGACTTGCCCTTCGCGGCGGCCATGGTGGCTTTCCATTGCTCCAGCTTCGTCGCATAAGCCGCATCTGCCTTCGCCTGATCATAGCTCGCCTCGTCCTTCAGCATCGTATCCACGAGCGCCTTCGTGCCCGGCAGCGTGTTCAGCGCCTCGCGGCTGGTGAAAGTCTCCACCGGCTTGCCGCCCCAAGCGGATTTGATCACGCCGACGGGAATGCCCAGCTCCAAGTGCAGCTTTCGTGCAAAGAAGAACGCCACAGCGGAGAACCCCGGCACCGTTTCCGGCGTGGACGCCTGCCACACGCCTTCGATGTCGTCCTGATTGTCCGCTGCCGTGACAAGCGGGGCGTTAAACATGCGCAGCGCCGGATGATTCGACTCCTTGATCAGCCCTTCATACTCCGGCGAGCGGTTCATCGTGTAGAACATGTTCGACTGGCCGGATGCGAACCACACCTCGCCCACGAGCACGTCCTTGATCTCAAGTTTGTCCGCTCCGGCACGGATCGTGAGCACCGCTCCCTTCGCGTCTGCCGCGCCGGTTTCGATCTGCGCGCGCCATTTGCCGTCCGCCGCCGCTTTGGTTGTTGCCGACTTGCCTTTGAAGGAAAGAGTGACCTCGGCATTGGCATCCGCCTTGCCCCAGATGGCGGCAGCACGCTCCCGCTGGAGGATCATGTGGTCAGAGAAGAAATGCGGCACACTCAGTTCCGCAAAGAGCAGGCCGGGCGCGAGGAAGATGAGGGAGAGGATGCGTTTCATGGGAAAAGTAGATTCGACTGGCAATCGAATGGGTTGAGTGGTTCGGATTCGATTGCCAGTCGAATCCACACAAACAGCCTGTTCAGGGTGCTTGTGCTGACGTTGTTAAAACTGTCCATCTCGGTCCTGACGGAGGAAGGCGGCACGCATGAACGTCACTTCACTGGCACCGGCTTCGACTGAATGAGCTCCAGCGAGTCCTTCATGCTGGTGCCGACGAGGCCGGCGAAGCTCGCTTTGCCGCCGGGGACCTCGGCGGGAATGTCAAAGGTGACTTCGATTTCGCCGGTGCCGCTGGCTTTCACTTCTTTGCGCTCGATGCGTTCGTTGCCTCCGCCTTTGAGCGTCACTTGAACGGGTTTTTCGCCGAGGTCGGCGGGGAAGCTGTGCTTGAGCTTCACGGTGGCCTTCTGGCCGGGAGTGATCGATTCCGGCACTTCGAGTTCGATGAGTCCCGCTGTTTTTTTGCCTTTCGCCTTGGGCGCGGCTTTGCGTTCCTTGCGGCTGGTGCGCTCCTTTTCGATTTCAACCATCCAGTTCTCACGGTAGGCGGCGTCGGCGCGGTGGCGGAAGATGTCGAGCAGCGGATCCTTCACGCGAACCATCCAGTCCTCCATCGCCTTCTCCAAGGCGGCGACCTGTTTGGCGTGCTCGGGTTTGTCGATGAGATTCGTGAGCGCATCCGGATCGTAGCGCACTTCGAAGGCCTCCTCGGGCACACGATGATCGAAGAGGTCGATGCGTGCGGCGATCTGCTCGTTCGTCTTCGCCAGCACGCGCATCTGGCGGCAGGTGGAGGTGCCGGCGGTGGCGCCGGTCATCACGCGGGTGCCGTTCGACCACGGATTGAAGATATAGACGTAGTCCTTCGTCTGCACGGCGCGCATGGGCGTGCGCTGGCCGCCGGCGTTCTCGTCGTAGGATTTGAACACCATGTCGCGCCCGTCCTGCGGCTCGCCTTTGAGCAGCGGAGCGAAGGAGCGCCCGTCGAAGCCGTCCGGCTTGGCCACGCCGACGATGTCGAGCAGCGTGGGCAGCAGATCGACAGTGGAGACCATGTTCGTGTCATCGACCGCACCCGCTTTCGTGACGCCCGGCCAGCGGATCATGAGCGGTGTGCGCGTGCTGTGGTGGTAGAGCTGCGTCTTCGCAAACGGCAGCGGCATGCCGTGATCGGAAAGGAAGATGATGACGGTGTTCTCGTCTTCACCGGAGGCCTTCAGCGCCGCGAGGATCATGCCCAGCGAATCGTCGGCACGACGCACGGACGAGTAGTAGTGGGAGAGTTCTTTGCGAACGACAGGATCATCCGGCAGGAAGCCGGGCACGGGTACTTCCTCGGGGGTGAAGATCTTCGTCGGCACATTTTGGTCGGGAACGGTGTCGCCACGATTTCCCTCGGCGTAGAAGGGCTTGTGGGGATCGGCGATGTTCAGCAGCAGGCAGAAGGGTTTGCCGGCCGCTTTGGCGGCTTCGATGCCCTTCGTGGCCGCGGCACCCCAGGACGCGGGATTTTTCACATCGTCCTTCTTTTCGTCGCCAAGGATGATGTCCCAGGGAAAGGGCGAGTAAGGAGTGGAATGCGAGACCTTGTGCCGGATACCGGTGAACCAGCCCGCGTCCTTCATGATGTCGCCGAGCACGGGATAGTCCTTGTCGTTCCTGCTCATCGCGCGGAAACCCTGGATGCGGTTGTTGTGCGGGTAGCGCCCGGACCACATCACGTTGCGCGAGGGCATGCAATTGCCGACGACGACATGCGCGTAGTTGAAGCGCAGGCTCTGACCCGCGAGCTTGTCCATGTTCGGCGTCGTGTCCGGCAGCTTGCAGCCGTAAATACCGACCGAGTCGCAGCTCATGTCATCGACGGTGATGATGAGCAGGTTCGGCTTCGCCGATAATGACGAAACCAGAATGAGGAATGAGGAAAGGAGGCAGAGGGTCGCGCGGATCATGGTGGGCTGTCAACGTGGGCCGGGGAGCGTCTTTTCAGGGATGTGGGCGGCCACGCCCCGATCACTTGGCGGCCTTCTTTTTGCCCTTCTTCTTTGCCTTGCGCGGCTGTTCGTCGCTCCTGCCCTGGCGGGTGCTCGCCAGATTCTCGGTCTCCATGCCCTTGTCCTTCTGCTGGGCCACCCAGGTGTCGAGCTGCGTCTGCAGCCGGGCTTTGATCGCGGCGAATTCAGGATCGGCAGCCAGGTTCTTCATTTCCTCGGGATCGGACTGCAGATCGTAGAGCTCTTCACCGGGGCGTTTGAACAGCCACTTCACGCGGTCGGCGAGCTTGTAATCGCTCTTGGCGTCCGCCTGCCAGGACTCAATGGGCTGGCCTTGGTGGATGCCGCCGACGGTGTAGGTGTTCTCAGGCGCGAGGTTGCGGATGAGCTTGTAGCGCGTGTCGCGCACCATCCGCATCGGGTAGGCTTCGAGTGCGCCGTTTGTGCCAAGGGTGGTGTGCTGGGCGAAAACGTAGTCGCGCAGGGCGTCGGTCTCGCCACGCAGAACCGGCAGAAAGCTGCGGCCGTCGAATCCGGTCGCCCCGTTCGCATCCGGACAGTTCACGTCGATCTTCGTCGGATCGATGCCCGCCGCGTCGAGAAACGTGGGAGGCACATCGACATACTGCATCAGCGCGTTGCTGCTGCTGCCGGGTTTCACCTTTCCCGGCCAGCGCACGAGCGCGGAGGCGTGGATGCCGTTGTCATAGACGCTCCACTTGCCGCCGTAGGGAAAGCTGCTGCCCTGCTCGCTCACGAACATGACGAGCGTGTTCTCGGCCTGCTGTGTGTCATTGAGCAGCTTCATGAGCGCGCCGACCTGCTCGTCGAGCTTGGTGATCTCGCCGTAGTAAGCGGCGAGGAGCTCGCGCGTGATCTTGTTGTCGTGCAGGTAGGGTGGGATGGTGAGTTTCGTCGGATCGTACTTCGGTCCGCGAGTCCAGGGCCCATGCGGATCGTTCGAGGCAAAGACCATGAACCACGGCTGTGCGGCATCACGCGTCACAAACGCCTTCGTGACCGTCAAATCATCCGCGCCTTCGATGTGCTCGTACGGAAACGACGGCTTCGGCCCGACGTGCTCCTTGTTTTGCAATGCCACGCGGTAACCCGCGTCCTTCAGATGGGTGAACAGGCTCTTCGTGCCGTCATAGACACGCGTGTGGTTTGGATATGCGCCGCTGCGGATCGGATAGAGCCCGGTGTAGAGCGCGTGGCGCGTTGGCGAGCAGCTTGTCGCCGGATTGAACATGCCCCGCAGGTGCATGGACTCGGTGCGCAGCTTGTCGAGGTTCGGTGTTTTCACCTCCGCATTGCCTTCGTATCCCAGGTCCCGCCAGCAGAGGTCGTCGGCGATGATGATGAGGAAATTCGGGCGCTGTTCCGCCGCGAAGGACGAACCAAGCAGCAGAATGGAAAGGAGAGGGAGGAGGAACTTCATGGTGGTCGGCGGTTCCGACCTCCAACGCGCAAACGGGCGGCGCCTTGCTGCGGAAGAGCCGCCATCTTGGCGCAAGTTGACCCACACTCCGGCGTTTCCACCGCCCACCTCAGCATTCCCATGAAATCCGTTTTTCTCGCCCTCACCTCCCTCGTCCTGACCGCCGCCGTTTCCGCCGAGGAACTCGGCCAGCTCATCTTTGAAGACTCTTTCGATCGCAACGAGTCGCAGGAGCAGAAGGACGAGCCGGGCAACGGTTGGGGCACGAACAGCAAGACGCGTGCGAAGGGCAACAAGCAGGTCGATCTGCGCGATGGTGCGATGTACATCTACCTTTCGCCCGAAGCCAATCACGCCGTATCCGTGACGCACCCAGCCGAGTTCACCGACGGTGCGGTGAGTCTGCGCTTCATGCTGGAGGATGTGAAGGACAGCCTCGGGCTCGACTTTGCCGACGCTGGCTGCAAGGAAGTGCATGCAGGCCATCTCTTCGTCGCGCGGATCAATCCGAAACAGGTGACGCTTCAAGACCTGAAGACCGGGAGCATGCGGCTGGACATCAGCGAGGCCCGCCAGGCGAAGCAAAAGCTCACCGACGAGCAGAAGAAGGCGATGGAAGGCAAGCAGAAGGTCATCCCGCTGGCTTCGGACATCGGCAAATGGCACGACCTCGTCGTGAAAGTCGCCGGCGACGAACTCAGCGCCACGATCGACGGCAAGGACGCCGGCAGCTTCAAATCTCCCGGCATCGCCCATCCCACGAAGAAAATGCTGCGCCTCTCCGTGCCTCGCAACGCCGTGGTGGATGACGTGAAGATCTACAAGAAGTGATCTGGCTCAGCGAAATCGCAGCGAGTACAAATCGGCATCGCTCATTTCAATGCGCAGACGCACGGGTTTTCCGGCGTGGGCGCTGAGAACGGGCGCGGATTTCCAGGTCACGATGCGGGCGAGGTGGTCGCCGTAGATGGGTTCGTTGTCGTCGAGGCTGAAGCCGGGCAGCGGTCTACCGTCGGCACCCTGAAGTTCGACGCGGATCTGGCCGGCGGCGCTGGTGGAGTAGTTGATCTCCAACTCCTTGCCGGAGAACACGAACGGCCGGGTGATGAACTCGCCGCCGGCGAGCGGTGCATTCACCGACACAAAGCCGTCGAGCCGCAGCGTGAAGCGTCGCCCTCCGGTAAGGAACATGGACATCTCCGCATCGCCTGTCTGGTGGATGCCGATGGCGGCGTAGTTCGCACGGTCGGCCCAGCCGTCCTTGCCGATGCCGGGACGGATGAAGCTCTCGGTGAATTCGCGCTCGTATTTGCCGCCGCTGCGGGTGCTCATGAAGAGGATGTCCGTGGCCGCGCCGCGCTTGTCCATGAAGCGCGTCGGCAGTGCGATGTAAAGGTGTGGCGCACGAAAGTAGGGCTGCGTGCAGGCGGTGTAGAGATGCTCCTTGGGCAGATTTGCCTCCATCTCGACGAAGGGTGTCCAAGTAATAAAGTCCTTCGACGTGGTGCGGGCGATGCCGCGCATGCCTTTGATGAAGCGACGGAAGTAGCAGACATAGCACTGCTCGCTCTCGCTCCAGAAGGCGTAGTTTTGCGAATCGAAGTACTTGCCCCACGCCTCCGGGATCACCGGCTCCTCACGCATCTTCTTCCAATGAATGCCGTCGGGCGAAGCAAAGGCTTTGAGGCCGCCCGGGCCGCGCTTGTCACGCACAGCGAGATGCTCGGCATGCGACTGGTAGGCGAGGCCGCCGAGCGCCTTGTATTTCTCCTCCGCAGGCACGCCGGGCCGTGTGTCGATGAAGGGCGTGAAGTTGTGGTTCACCAGGAACTCGTTCATCAGCACGACGTTGCCCTGCGGGAACGTGGGATGCTCGAAGAGCCCAAGCTTCGGCAGCGTCCAGTGAATCGCGTCGGGGCTCTCGGCGTAAAGCGTCACCTCACCTTCGTGATACTGCTCCCAGCCCTGTTTCCAGTGATTGCCCGGCTTTGTGTCGCCGCGGTAGTAGAACTGAAACTTGTCCGCCCCCTTCAAAACGGTCGCGTAATGCCCGTGCGGACGCGGCGG
>DAORHS010000031.1:0-2506 GCA_035438165.1 Prosthecobacter sp. | reverse complement strand
GAAACTTGTCCGCCCCCTTCAAAACGGTCGCGTAATGCCCGTGCGGACGCGGCGGCGACACGGGTGGTGCGAGCTGCGGCTCATGCAGCTTCAGCGCAGTGTTCTTCAATTCGCCAACGAGAAGCCGATCGACAAACAGCTCGCGCCGTGAGCCGATGTTCACCGGTTCGACGGCGTGTGCCGTCAGCGACGCCGCGAGAAGAGTCCACAGGCATTTCATAGTCATTAGGTGTTCAGGCTCTCGCACGTTCCAGCGCCGCAGCGATCTCGCGTTCGATCACCGGGAGCGGATTGAGCAGCTCCAGCGGGTTTTCCACCGGCGTGACCTCGTTCGTGCGCGGGTCCCAGTTCACCGGGCCGAAGCGGCAGGGCGCGGGATTGCCGGTGAGGATGTGCATGCCGGCGTCGTCCTTGTCGAAGTGCCAGAACTCGAACGGGAAGTGGATGAAGCCGCGCTTTTCCATCATCGCGCAGATCTCCAGCCGCGTGGCGATGTGCTCCGGCGCGACAAAGGGCGAACGCATCGGCGTGCACTCGCTCATTTCAAGATACGGATACCCGCGCCAAACCTCCGTGCCGTCCTCGCGGTTGAACACGCTGATGTCGATGGCGGAGCCGGACATGTGCGCGCCGATCTTCGGCATGTTCGCGGTGAGCACGATGGCCCGTCGGAACATCATCTCCGGCGTCGGAATCTGCCCGCCGAGCTCCCACATGGTCTTCTTGAGCACGGTGTCGAAAACGGACGGTTTCCGCACGAGCTGCCGCTGCATGTCCAGCGAGCGGAAGCCGTCCTCAATCTTCAAGATCCAGCCGCGCTCGTTCATCTCGCGGCCGATGGTGATCACATCGCGCACCAGACTCTCGCGCAGGAAATAGACGCGGTCCAGATCCCCCGCGATCTTCGAGGTGGAGAACAGCATCTCCACGCCCGCTTCTGTCGCCGCCTCCGGAATCGAGGTGAACCTCTCCCCGCATTCCTTCACGGGAAATTCGATGAGCTTCTGCACGATGGCATAACCCGCCTCCATCTGCTCAGTCCAGTAGGCACGGCGTGCTTGGTCGTCGATGGGTGTCATGGTTTTGGATGTTGGTTGAGAAACGTCACGATACTGCCAAAACCTGCTTTTCATGGACATCTGCGCTTGGCTGGCCGCCGAAATGTTCGATGGCAACCGCTCGCAGCCAAAGCATGGAATACGCGAGAGCGTCGTGGAGTGCGGTGGCAGAGATGCAAGGACGCCTTGCATCGGCGACACCGCTGTCGTGCGCGGGTAGAAGGCTCAAATGACAAAGAACGCCGTCCGGCACACGACAGCGGTGTCGCGCCAAGGCTTGCCACACGCACTCCACGACGCTGGCGCGGCTTTAGAACCTGTTTCCAACAGCATGCTTACCGATCCGCCTTGCCGGACTCCAACCGCGCCTTCTCCTCCGCCTGTCGCTTTTCCATGTCCTTGGGATGCTTGGAAAAGGATTCAAACACGTCGCCGACGACGCGGTCGGCGAGTTTGCCGAGTTCCTTGAGGAGGATGGCCTCGGCTTCGGGTTTGAGGTGGCTGCGGTTGGGTTCGTAGCCGCCGACTTCGTGTGCGTCGGCGGTGGCGATGTAGCCGATGTTGCCGTTCGCGTAGCCGACGATGACCGGTGTGGCACGGTCGGCGATGGATTGCTCGAGTTTGAAGCCGTACTCGACCATCGGCTCGCCGGGCATGGTCAGAAAGAGAAAGGGGCCGACCTTCATCGCCATAAGTTCGGCCTTCACCGGAAGCTCCTTGCCGGGCAGCTCGATGACTTCGCTGGCGACGCGGATTTGATAAAAGGTCTCGCGCTTCTGCAACTGCTCGCGCGTGATGCTGAACGCGGCGGCGCGTGCGGTGGCTCCGCCGAGATCGCGACCGGCCCACTGGATGTCCGCCTCGTCAGCGCAGCGGTAGGGATAGCCGGGCAGGTTCGGGCGGATGTCACCGGCGCAGCCCTGCATGAACATGGAGGCCGTTTTGCCCGCGTAGCACATCTCGACAAAGGTTTGCGCCTCGCCGGGGAAGTCGGCGGTCATCATCGGAAAACCCTTCGGATGCGGCAGCGAGCCTTTGTCGCCCCAGGTGAAGAAGCAGGGATGGCAGACGGCGTGCATGAGGATGGCCATGGGTGCGAGCGATTTGCCATCATCAAAGCGCAGCACCTTCACGCGTGGGTCGTTCGGGCCATCCGGGTTGAGACGCACGACCGCGCGACCGTCGATGGTCTTGCGGCGGTTGATGCCGAAGCTGATGCGGTCCTCACTCATGCCAATGCTGACGGGGCTCATGTTGGATCCGGCTTCCTTCGCCGCAGCGCCGAGCTTTTTGATCAAGTCGGAAGCCCAGCGCATGTTTTCCGTCCAGCCGGGGCCGGAATGATTGTGCGAAGCACAAATCATGATGTTGGCCGCAGGAACGCCGCTGGTTTTCTCGATCTCCGCACGCGCCAGCGCGACCATCTCCTCCCATGCGCCGATGGTGTC
>DAORHS010000030.1:0-14373 GCA_035438165.1 Prosthecobacter sp. | reverse complement strand
GGTCGGAGCGAAAGCACCTCATCTGGGACGATCCACGTGGCGCGACGATCTACACCAACAACTGCGGCCAGCGCGAGGTGCTCGAAGATGGCAGCATCGCCTTCGTGATGTCGTTTGGTCCGAAACAGACGAGCCGTTCGGCGGCTGGCGTGCGCTGCTCGTTCGATGGCGACACGCTCGCGATTCAGAAAGTGGGACGCGAAATCACCCACGCCGCCGGTCGCGGGTTGCTGGAGCCGTCGATGGTGCGCTATCGCGGGAAGTTCTATGTGACGATCCGCGCGGAAGACAGCCGAGGCTACGTGGCCGCGAGCGATGACGGGCTCGACTTTGAAGAGAAGCAGCCCTGGTGCTGGGACGACGGCACGCCGCTCGACATGAGCACGACTCAGCAGCACTGGCTGCCGCACAGTGACGCGCTGCACCTCGTTTACACGCGGAAGGACGCGAGCAACGCGAACGTCATCCGCTGGCGCTCACCCCTTTTCATCGCGCAGGTCGATCTGAGAACGCTGCGCCTCATCCGCGCCACCGAGCGTGTGGTGCTGCCGATGAGCGGTGATGGCGTGAAGAAACCTGATGACGTCGCACTGATGGGCAATTTCCAGACCACGAACATCACGCCCGACGAATCGTGGGTTAGCGTCGGTGAGATGCTGCCGAAACACGGCTATCGCGGCGACCTGACGCTCGGCAAGATCCGTTGGAGCCGGCCGAACACGCGGGTCTGAGGCGGTGCCTGCCGCCTCGATCCTACGCCGCGTAACCGCCCGCAATGTAGGCTTCCAGTTGCTCGATGGTCATCTTCTGCGTCGCAATGATCCAGCGCACCAGATCGCCGATAGACACGATGCCGAGCAGCTCATCGCCATCGACGACCGGCAGATGCCGGATGTGATTCTCGGTGATGATCTCCATGCACCTGGAGACATTGTGGTCGGGTCCCACGGTCACCACATCGCGTGTCATGATGTCGCTCACCGGTGTTTCCTTCGACGACTTCCCCTTGAGCATCACCTTGCTCATGTAATCGCGTTCGGAAATCATGCCGACGAGCCTGGTGCCTTCCAGCACGGGCAGCGCGCCGACATTTTTATCGGACATCATCTTGATGGCCTCATAGACCGTGACGTCTGGCGCGATCGTCCAAACTTCACGCCCTTTGTGCTCCAGCAGGGTTTTGGCGGCGGTGGGAATTTCCATGGTGTTTCGATGGGTGTTGTTGTTTCCATTCTCTGGATTGGCGTCGCTTAATCAAGTCGCAAGTGCCCGCCGCTGATTATTGGCAAAAGCATGACTTCGGCCAACCTTGCTGCTTGAGATCGTCGCCACCCGTCGTTTCATGCGGCGCCATGAACACCCAACCCACGCCTCTCTCGCGTCGTCAATTCGTCGGTGCCGCCGGTCTCGTCGCCGGCAGCATGATCACCCGTCCGCTGTTCGGCCAGAACGCGCCCAGCAACAAACTCAACGTCGCCCTCATCGGCGTATGGGGCCGCGGCCTCGCGCACTATGAGGCGCTCTCCGAGGAAAACGTCGTCGCGCTGTGTGACATCAACGAGGCGCACTTCCCGGATGCGCTGAAGCGCTTCCCCGGTGCCACGACCTACATTGACTGGCGCAAGTGCCTCGACCACAAAGGTCTCGACGCCGTCATGATCTGCACGCCGGATCACACGCACGCTTTCATCGCCAATTGGGCGCTCAAACGCAACCTGCACGTCTATTGTGAGAAGCCGCTCGCCATCACCGTCAATGAAGCGCGCACCGTCCGCGCGACCTGGGAGACGAAAAAAGGCAAGCTCGCCACGCAGGTCGGCATGCAGCGCCATGCGCAGCCGAACTTCAATCGCGTCAAAGAACTCATCCGCGACGGCGCCATCGGCGAGGTGAAAGACGCTTATGCCTGGGGGAATCGCCAGATTCCGAAGCCTGGCTACTTCCCGGAGGAAGGCTCGCCACCTCCTGGCTTCCATTATGACCTGTGGCTTGGCCCGGCGCCGTATCACCCCTACAATCCCGCCTACTTCTCCGGCAAGGCCGGGGCGAACTGCCTCTCCTGGAACATGTTCTGGGACTTCGGCGCGGGCCAGATCGGCGACATGGGCAGCCACACGATGGACCTGCTCTGGAATGCCGTGGACGGCACGCTGCCGACCTCTGCCGAGGCCAAAGGCGAAGCCTTCAACTCCGACGTGACTCCCGTGAATTGCGAATCGCATTTCGAGCTGCCCGCCAATGACTGGCGTGGACCGATCACGGTCAGTTGGTATCAAGGTGGCGCCATGCCGCGTTCGCCGAAGCCCTTCATCGATCTCAACAAGATTGGCCATGGTGTCATGTTCAAAGGCACCAAGGGCTTCCTCATCGCCGACTTCGACACCCGCATGATCCTGCCCTTCGGCAATGAGGCGGACATGACCTACTACAAGTCACGCAAGGCTGAAGACCTGCTGCCACCTGTAGGCGTGTTCCAGAAGCAGTGGTTCGACGCCTGCCGCGATCCGAGCAAGCCCACCGCCTGCAACTTCGGCTACAGCGCCGACATGATCGAGATGATGCTCCTCGGCCTCGTCGCCTACCGCGTGGGCAAGAAGATCAAATACGACGGCAAAACCGGCACCAGCCCCGACACGCCCGAAGCGAACGCCTTCATGACGAAGGAATATCGTGAAGGCTGGAACATCGACGGGTGATGATCGCATGAGTCATTCCGAATCAACCGCCGCCACCGGCATCATCGGCATGGGACTGATGGGCGGCGCGTTGATGAGGATGACCGGTGCCAGATGCGGCTGGGACGTGGATGCCACACGTTGTGTGAACGCGGTTGTGGCTGATGACGTGTTCGGGCCATGCGCCATCGTCTTCCTCTGCCTGCCGAACTCCGACATCGTCCGCAGCGTGCTGCGCAGCGCCAAATTGCGCACCGGACAAATCATCATCGACACCAGCACCGGTGATCCGGGCGAAATGGCCGCGCTCGGAGCCGAACTGGCCGTCCAAGGCGTGCATTATCTCGACGCGACCGTTTCCGGCAGCAGCGCGCAGTTGTTGCAGCGTGATGTGCTCGTCATGGCCGGCGGTGACGCGGCCGTGTTTGAGCGTTGTCGTGATTTGTTCATGAAGTTTGCCCGCGAAGCCGTCCACGTCGGCCCCTGCGGCAGCGGAGCGAAGATGAAGCTCGTCACCAATCTTGTTCTCGGCCTCAACCGGGCTGCACTCGCTGAAGGACTCGCCTTTGCGCAACAGCTTGACCTCGATCTCACGCAGGTGCTCGATGTCATGCGTCGCAGCATGGCCTACTCGCGCATCATGGACACGAAGGGCGAAAAAATGATCACCCAGGACTTCACGCCGCAGGCGAAGCTCTCACAGCATCTCAAGGATGTGCGCCTCATGCTCGCGGTGAGCGCAATTCCGCTGCCGTTGAGCGAAACACACCGCCAGCTCCTCGAAAAAGCCGAGGCGCTCGGCTTCGGCGACGCGGACAACAGCGCAGTCATCAAAGCCATTTTGGAGCCATGAGCACTTCCCAGCGCATTTTGGTGCTCATCACCTGTTTCCTCGCGTTGGTCTTCGACGGCGTCGAACTCGGTCTCATGCCCGTCGCATCGCTCTCGGTGTCGAAAAGCCTGCTCGGGGCCGCGTTCACGCCGGAACTCGGCGGCGAGTGGTTTGCACGCTTCACCGCCGCTTTGATGCTCGGAGCGGCCATCGGTGGCATCGCGCTTGGAAGCCTCGGCGATCGCATCGGCCGCACGCGGGCGATGGGCGTGTGCATCCTGTTTTACTCCATCTTCGCCGCGCTCGGCGCGTATGCGCAGGATCAGTGGCAGATGCTCGCGCTGCGCTTCCTCGTCGGCCTTGGCGTCGGCGGTTTGTGGCCGAACGGCATCGCGCTCGTGTCCGAATGCTGGTCGGGCGCGTCAAAACCGGTCGTCTCAGGCGTGATGATGGCCGGATTGAATGTCGGCATCCTGCTGCTTTCGCAGGTCGCGCGTCACTGGTCCATCACGCCGGAGTCGTGGCGCTGGGTGTTTCAATTCGCCGGCGCACCCGCGCTGCTCGGCGTCTTTGTGCTCGTCGCCTTGCCCGAATCACCGAAGTGGCTCGCCTCACGCAGCATGGCGAAAGGCCCGGCCGCGCCCCTGCGCGATTTGTTTCAGCCACAGCTCATTCGCTTCACGCTCATGGGAGTCCTGTTGAGCTCGATTCCGATGATCGGCGCGTGGTCGGCCAGCAAGTGGATGATTCCATGGGCCGACAAGGTCGCCGGAGCCACCAACGTCGGCTACAAAGCAACCACGCAGGGCTGGTGGGCGCTCGGTGCCACGCTCGGAAGCTTCATGGGGGCACAAATCGCGAACTGGCTCGGTCGTCGCCTCAGCTACGGCCTCATCAGTCTCGCCACCGTCACGATCACCTTCGCGATGTTCCAGCTCACCGCGCCGTTGCAGGCGTCGTTTCATCCCATCGTCTTCGCGCAGGGTTTCGTGGCCACGCTGTTCTTTGGCTGGCTTGCCTTGTATTTGCCGGAGCTGTTTCCCACGCGCGTTCGCGCCACCGGCAGCGGCCTCGCTTACAATTCAGGCCGCTTTGCCACCGCGTTTGGTGTTCTTGCCGCTGGTTTTCTCTTCACCGCGCTCGGCGGCGATTATCCGCGCATCGGAACAATCTGCGCCTCCATCTATGCCCTCGGCCTCATCGTCATCTGGTGGGCACCCGTCACAAAGGCGGAGGACCTGTCATAGCAGCCGAAAGAAAGCAGGCGCGAGTTCCATACTTGTCCGGCGTCCATCGCCGCACCTGCCATGCTCAAGATTCTCGCTCCCGCCGAAAAACGCAGCGCTTTCTGTGATGGCGTGTCGCGTCGCAACTTCATCAAAGTGGGCGGCCTGGGCTCCCTCGGCCTGTCTTTGCCGAAGCTGCTGGCGCTGGAAAACCAGGCGGGCATCCGCAACTCTCACAAGTCGGTCATCCTGATCTATCTCGTCGGCGGGCCTCCGCATCAGGACATGTTTGATTTGAAGCCAAATGCGCCGCGCGAGATCGCCGGACCGCACAAGCCCATCGGAACGAATGTGGATGGCATCCAGATTTGCGAGCTCTTCCCGCGCATGGCGAAGATGATGGACAAGTTCACCATCATCCGCTCGCTCGTCGGCGCGCAGGCAGGACACGACGCGATCCAGTGCTACACCGGCTTCCCCAACCGCGCGGGCACCGTCCCGCCCGGCGGCTGGCCGCAGTTCGGCAGCGTGGTCGGCAAGTTGCAGGGCGCTTTTGATCCCGCCGTGCCGCCTTTCGTCAGCATGTGCTACGAATGCACGCACGGACCCTACAACGAACCCGGTCCCGGCCTGCTCGGCTCCGCCAGCGATGCGTTCCGTCACACCGGGCCGAGCCGTGGCGATCTCACGCTGCAAGGCATCACCTATGACCGGCTCTCCGATCGCGCGAAGCTGCTCACGAGCTTCGACAACTTCCGCCGCGATGTCGATGCGAGCGGAAAGATGGAAGCGATGGACACCTTCACGCAGCAGGCCATGGGCGTGCTCACGTCATCGAAGCTGGCCGACGCGCTCGACCTTTCCAAAGAAGACCCGCGCCTCGTCGAACGCTACGGCACCGGCGACACCGTGAAGCGCATCGACGAAAACGGCGCGCCACGCGTGCCGCAGAGCTTCCTCACCGCTCGCCGTCTCGTCGAGGCCGGTGCGCGTGTCGTCACGGTCAACTACAGCAAGTGGGACTGGCACGGCGGAGCCGGTAACGACATTTTTTCCCGCGAGCGCGAGGACTTCCCCATCTTCGACAAAGGTATCACCGCGCTCGTCGATGATCTGCATCAGCGCGGGCTCGACAAAGACGTGACCGTGCTGGTGTGGGGTGAGTTTGGCCGCACGCCGGTCATCAGCAAGCAAGTTGGCCGCGATCACTGGCCGCGTGTCGCCATGGCGCTACTCGCCGGTGGCGGCATGCCGATGGGGCAGGTCATCGGCTCCACGGATCGCCTCGGTGGTGAGGCTGACAGCCGCCCCGTGACCTTCGCGGAAGTCTTTGCCACGCTGTATCGCAATCTCGGCATCGACGTGGCCACCACCACCGTCACCGACACCAAAGGCCGCCCGCATTACCTCGTGGAAAACGGCGCACTGCCCATCCGCGAGCTGATTTGATCAAGTTCGCGCGTTTCATGCCGTAAGACTCGCATGAAACTCCGCTTCATCGCCGCACTGCTCTTCTCTGTCTCGCTTCAAGCCGCCGAATTCCGCGCCGGTGCCGCCACCAGCAACATCACGCCGGATCTCGGCAGCTCGATCAACGGCGGCTTTCAGGACGGCAAAGCGGCCTTCATTCATGATGAGCTGCACGCCCGCTGCCTCGCGCTCGATGATGGCAAAACAAAGCTCGTGTTCGTCGTCGCGGACAGTTGCGTGATCGGTCGCGGCATCTTCGATGAAGCCAAGAAGATGGTCAATGAAGCCACCGGCCTGCCGGTGGAGAACATGATGATGTCCGCCACGCACTCGCACTCCTGCGGGACCTTGCAAGCCGTGGGCCAGAGCGAGCCGAATCCGATCTATCAGCGCTTCGTCGCCCGGCGCATCGCGGACGGTGTGCGGCGCGCGCTGAACAACCTCGCTCCGGCGAAAATCGGCCACGGCAGCGCCTCGGTGCCGCATCAGGTCTTTAATCGGCGCTGGAAAATGAAGCCCGGCAGCATTCTGCCGACACCACTCGGAGTGACGACGGATCAGGTGAAGACGAATCCCGGCGTCAACAACCCCAACCTCGTCGAACCCGCAGGCCCCACCGATCCTGAGGTCTGTTTCATCAGCGTTCAATCAGCAGACGGCAAACCGCTCGCGTTGTTGGCGAACTACTCGCTGCATTACGTCGGCGGTGTCGGCCCCGGCCACATCTCGGCAGACTATTTTGGCGCGTTCGCGGCGAAAATTGGCCAGCTGCTCGGCGCAGGCCCGGAGTTCGTCGGCATCATGTCGAACGGCACGAGTGGTGACATCAACAACATCGACTTCCGCGGTGGTCAGGCCAAAGAAGCACCGTATGGCCGCATCCAGATCGTCGCCAACGATGTCGCACAAGCCGTTGCAACGGCGGTGAAGAACGTGAATCACGAAGGATCGGTGCCACTCGCCGTCGCCCAGAAGGAACTCGAACTCGGTCTGCGCATCCCGAGTCCAGACGAGGTCGAAAAGGCCCGCGAAGTGGTGAAGAGCTCCAAACTCTTCCCGCGCATGGAGACGATGGAGCAGGTCTATGCGCGTGAAACCGTGCTGCTGGCCGATTTTCCCGCCAAAGTCTCCGCACCACTCCAAATCATGAAAATTGGTGATCTGCACGTCTCCGCGATTCCCGCCGAAGTCTTCGTCGAGATCGGCCTGGAGCTCAAAAAACGCCACTCGCCCACTTTCACTGTCTCGCTCGCCAACGCCTACCACGGCTACCTCCCCACGCCGGAGCATCATGCGCTCGGCGGCTACGAAACCTGGCGTGCCCGCTCAAGCTGCCTTGAGGTCGATGCCTCGACGAAGATCGTCGCGGGATTGGAAGAGCTGTTTGAAAAGCTGAAGTGACACAAGCCATGAAACCGACCCTCCTCTCCCTCACACTAGCTTTTTTGAGCACTGTTGCTTTTGCCAAAGTGGAACGGATCTGGATGACACACCAGTCGCCGGACAACTCGAAGATCGTCATCTCATGGGAAACGACGAATCCGGGCGATTCCGTGGTCGAGTTTGGCGCGTCGCCTCAGCTCGGTGAAAAGGCGAAGGTGGATGGCAGCCGCACGCTGCACCATGTCGAGATCGCGATTCCGCAGAAGGATGTCGTTTACCACTACCGCGTGAAGAGCGGGGACCAGGCTTCGGAGATCAATACCTTCAAAGGCTATCCGTCGAAGTTGCTGCGCATCGCCGTCGTCGCGAACATCCGCGCGGATGCGAAGTTGAACTTCGCCGCGATCCAGAAGGACGATCCGCATCTGCTGATCTCGGCGGGCGACACGGCCATGCAGTTTCAATTTGCCACGCAGGCGGACAAGGAGGCCACGAAGTCCCACAGCACGGCCATCGACACACAGGCGGACCTTTTCAAAAGCACGCCCTTCATGGTCTCGCTCGGCAATCTCGACCGCAAGATCCGCCCCAACGGCATCAGCATGGAGGAGCCGGGCTACGACATCGCCGCCACGGGCTACCGAAAATTCTTCGCGCTGCCCGGCAAGGAATGGATCTGGGCCTGGGACGTGCCGGACTTCGATCTCCGCCTCATCAGCGTGGACATGAGCCACACGGGCGACTTCGGAAAGCCAAATCAGGCCTGCCACGCCTTCGACAAGGACTCCGAGCAGTTCAAATGGTTCGAGGAAACGATGAATGCCACGAAAGCGGGCTTCGTGGTCTCCATGTATGGCGAAACCGGCGGCACCGTGCGCCGTCACGCCGAAGGAGGATGGAAGCGCGTGCTCGAAAAAGGGACACTCGCCATCTCCGGCGAGTGCTACCACGCCGAGCGCACCGAGGTGGACGGCATGACCTACTACAACAGCTCCGTGCGCGGCAATGGCACCTTCGGCCACGACGCGAAGGCCGCTTTCTCGGACAAGGCCGCGAGCTACCAACTCCTCACGCTCGACCGCGAGGCCGGCACGCTCAAATCCGAGCTCAAAGCCCTCGATGACGGCCGCGTGCTCGACAGCAAAACCTTCACCAAGCGCGCGAAATGAGGCTGTCCGCGCTTTTTGCCCTTCTCCTTTCTCTTGCACTGCACGCCGAGGACAAGCCCGCGCCTACAAAGACGGTTTTCGTTGTCTCCGGTCTCGAATGCGGGAGCTGCGTTTACATGGTGCAGCATCAGTTGTCGCAAACAGCCGGCATCGTCGAGGTCGAGGTGCTGCAAGGGCTCGAAGGCTACGCCAATGTGAGTTACGACCCCAAGCTCGTCAGTGAACATCAGATCGCGCAGGCCGTGCGCGAGGCTCCCGGCCTCCACGGCATGCCCTACATCGCCACGATGAAAGTGCGCGTGCCGGGCCTCTCCCAGCACGTGACCCAGGTGAAGGCGCTCTTTGAGAAGTGGAAGCCGTCCATCGAGCTTGTGGTCTGGGACGAGCACGCGGGCGAGCTGATCGTGAACTTCAACGAATTGAAAAAAGATGCCAAAGGAGCCTTCCCACGCGGCTGGAGCATCACACAGCTTGAGGATGGGTTGAAGAAGCTCGGACTGAAGTTTGAAATTCTGTCTCCCGGCGGTTTATGAGTGCTCACCATCCAGTTCCCGCATGAAACCAATTCTTTTCCTCCTCCTTTTCTCAGCAACGCTCGCGGCCGATGTCACTCGCACCGAGCACGATGTCGATTTCCTCGGCGCCGGGCGGAAGGAGAAGGCGGATCTGTATCTGCCCTCCGAAGCGAAACCAGGACAGAAGTTTCCCGCCGTCGTCATCATCCACGGCGGCGGCTGGGCCGGTGGCGACAAGCGTGCCGCACGGGAAATCAACATCGGCACCACGCTCGCTCTGCATGGCTATGTCGGCATGAGCATCAACTACGTTTTGGCGAACGAAGACCATCCCGGACCGACGTGGCCGCAGAACCTGCACGATTGCAAAACGGCGGTGCGCTGGCTACGGGCGAATGCAGAGCGTCTGAACGTCGATTCCGCTCACATTGGTGTGATCGGCGGCAGCGCGGGCGGACATCTCGCGGCGATGGTCGGCCTCGCCGGCGGCGAGCTCGATCCACCCGGAGAGGGCGATTGCCGTGTGCAGTGCGCGGTCGATTTGTATGGCCCGGTGCTTTGTTTTGAGCAGCGAGACCTCGCCATGTTTCGCAAAACGCGAGCCGAGGCACCGGAACTCTACCAACAGGCCGATCCACGCACGCACATCGACAAGAATGATCCGCCGCTGCTCATCCTGCACGGCGCCGCCGACAAAACCGTGCCGGTGGCCGACTCGGAAGCGCTCGCCTCCGCTTTGAAGGCCGCTGGCGTTGAGCATCAGCTCGAGGTCATTCCAGACGCACCGCACACCTTCCACCTCCAGCCGAAGCAACGCGATCTGCGGCCGCTCGTGCTCGGCTTCTTCGA
Organism: Prosthecobacter sp.; assembly: GCA_035438165.1. Classification (GTDB taxonomy): domain Bacteria; phylum Verrucomicrobiota; class Verrucomicrobiia; order Verrucomicrobiales; family Verrucomicrobiaceae; genus Prosthecobacter. The sequence goes on along the minus strand of DAORHS010000030.1, from coordinate 4,254 downwards.
CAAGCATCTAAAATAACGAGATGAGTCGCTCCACCAGACGGATGATTTGATAAAGACACACACTGAGAACCGCCTCCTCAGACGCGACAAGCCGCAAGCTCATGAAACACATCCTCCTCACGCTCCTCTTCGGCCTCATCACCGCCGCACCTGCGGCGAACATCGTCATCATGGTCGTCGAAGACCCGAACAACTACGAGGCGCCGCGCACCATGCGTGACTTCGCCGAGAAGCAGCTCAAGCCGCTCGGGCATCAGGTGACGATCATCGACGGTGACAAGCCGCAGCCGCATCACTTTGCCGGACTCGTCGAGGCGCTGAAGGACGCGGACCTGCTCGTGCTCTTCTCACGCCGTCGTTTTCCGCCGAAGGATCAAATGGACGCCATCCGTGCGCATCTCGCCGCTGGGAAGCCGCTCCTCGGCATCCGCACCGCGAACCACGCTTTCATCCCAAAGCCCAAAGAAGTCGTCGATCCCAGCCTCGTGCCCTGGCCCGAGTTCACGGACGAAGTCCTCGGCGCTCCGAACACCGGCTACGAGACGAAAGGCCTGCCTTACACGGTCAGCATCGCCCCAGGAGCTGAAAACAGCCCGCTGCTTGCCAGTGTGAACCCCGCGAACATCTTCGGCGCCCAATCTCTCTACAAAGTGCTCCCGCTCGCCGCCGATGTCACTCCGCTGCTCATCGGCACCGCCAAAACGAACACGAGCCCGCCCATGCCCATAGCCTGGACGCGCACCTACGGCCCCCAAACAGCCCGCGTCTTCTACACCAGCCTCGGCGCGCCGGAGGACATGGAAATCGCTGATGTGCGGCGTTTGCTCGTCAACGCGGTGAAGTGGGCGCTTGAAAAGTAACCTCAGAGCACCGCTCGAATTTCAACCCAACGAACCAGCATGAAACGAATCCGCATGGTCATGATTGCCGCGATGGCTTTTCCATTCTCGGCAGCACACGCCGTTGAACCCGCCCAAGGCGCTGTGAAAACACTCGATCTGGGCGGAGCGAAGCTGGAGGTCGTTTTCATCCCGCCGGGCGAGTTCATGATGGGCAGCACGCCGGAGGAAAAAGCCTGGGCCACGGGCATCGAGGGCGGTGCACAACCGGGGACGACGCGAGAGTCCTTCGAAGGCGAAAAGCCTCGGCTGTCGCGTGTGAAGAACGGCTTCTGGATGGGGCGCACGGAGGTCAGCGTGGGGCAGTTCCGGCGGTTTGTGGAGGATTCCGGCTTTGTGACCGATGCGGAGAAGCCCGGCGGCGAGACGCAGGTGTTCGATCCCGAATGGGACGGCTATCATCTCACGACCAGCGTGGTGCATCCGTGGAAGTCCATGAAGGGCAAAAGCTGGCGCGATCCGAACTGGGGCTTTCCCAATCGTGACGACTTCCCGGTCGTGTGCGTGAGCTACAACGACATGAAGGCGTTTTGCCAATGGTTGACGGCACGCGAGCGCAAAGCAGGCCGACTGCCCGAAGACATGGAATACCGCCTGCCCACCGAGGCGGAATGGGAGTATGGCTGTCGCGGCGGCAGCAAGGAGAGCCGCTACTTCTGGTGGGGCAATGAAATCGAGCACGGCGAGGGCAGGCTGAACATCTCCAGCATGGATGTCCTGCCGGGACGCACCAAGGCATGGCCGCTCGCCAAGGTGCCGTGGAGCGATGGATTCGCGTTTGTATCGCCCGTGGATCACTACGGCGAAAAGGGTCGCAACGGCTTCGGCTTGGCCGACATGTGCGGCGGCGTGTGGGAGTTTGTCATCGACCACTTCGATCCCAAGGGCGGGCATGAGGACATCCATTATGAAAACGCGGAACAGCGCACCGTGTCGCGCCCGGTGTGCCGCGGCGGCAACTACTTCGATGTTCCGGGCAACGCCCGCTGCGCCGTCCGGCTGGGAATCAAGAACGTGACCTACTCCGACTCGCGCGACGGCTTCCGCATCTGCCTGGGCAAACGCATCCCGACTCCATGAAAACCCTACTGCACGGACTGGTTCTCTCCCTGTTCGCGGCCACGCTAAATGCCCAATCGCCTGATCTCGGCGGCGTGAAGGTGTCGCTCGATGGCTACTCCGGACCCGCCACGATCAGCGCGGCGAGTCTGGACAAGTTCAAGCTGCGTGTGCAGGTGAATCGTAACGGCGACTCACAGCCACTGAACGTGCATGTCGAACTGCCAAAGTCGGGACGCAACGTCTGGCCTGCAAATGATGTGGAGGTGCGCGATGAAGCAGGCACGGCGATGCTCGTGCAGCGCTCCGGCATCGAGTGGGGAAACCTCGGCGTGCCGATCACGGAGAAGATGAGCGCATTCATTGTTCAGGCCGTGGAGCCGTCGGTTCCGGCACCAAAAGCCACTTCAGAGAAGGATCGCGTGATTCAGGATGTTACCAGCGGCGCAGAAGCGCGCATCGCCAACTGGCCGCAGGGGCGCGCCGCCTCTCTGAGCATTCGTTTTGACGACTCGCACCCCACGCATCTCAGCAAGGCCATCCCCATCCTGCGCGAATACGGCTTCAAAGGCACCTTCATGGTCAATCCCGGCCCGAAGGAGCCCGGCAGCCGTCAAAACTATGCCTTCGAGACCCAACACATCGAATGGGAGGTCGTGATGAAACAGGGCGACATGGAGCTGGCGAACCACTCCGCGCATCATCGCGGCGCGAGGGGCGACGAGGACATGGAACGCGAGATCGGCGGCGCGGCGGAGGCGATTTGGAAACTCACACCCGGCAAAAGCAAACTCACGGCCCTCAACCTCGGTGGTGGCACGCGTTGGGAGACCACTCGCACGCTCCGCTACTACCTCGACAAGTATCATCACTTCGACGCCTCCAGCGGCTCGCTCGGCATGGACGACAGCTACGGCGGCCGCGTCGAAGCCTTCCGCAAGGCGCTCGAAACACATCTCCAGCGCGGTCTCTGGTGCCGCGTCCATTACCACTACATCGGCGAGCGCCTCAGCAGCAGCGAGGCGAACTTCCGTGCCGCGCTCGACATCGCCCGGCAGCATCAGGACAAACTCTGGATCGCCGGCATGGCGGACATCCACAAATATCAAACCGAACGCAATGCATCGAAACTCACCCTAGTGAAGGCTGATGAGCGCAGCCTCACCTTCCAGCTTGCCGTCTCCACCGATGCTACACTTTACGACCAGCCTTTGACGCTGGAAATTGAGCCGCCAGCGTTATGGAACGCTCAACAAGTCGTCATGCTCGATCCACAGGGCACCAGGATTCCTTCAGACGCCGATGGTACGCTGCGTTTTATCGTTCCTCCGCACTCTTCCACCTTCGTCGTCCGCACCTCGCCATGAAAACACTGATCTTCTTTATCCTCCTTCTCGCAGCCACGACTCTTCGTGCTGAGATCTTGGCAGGCGTCGCCCAAATCGACATCACCGACCGCACTGGACCGGTGAACGATCCTTGTTTCGCAAAAGCGCTCGTTTTGAAGAGCGGCGAAACCACCGCCGTGCTCGTCACTGTCGATGCGGTGGCGATTGGCGGGATCGGTCGCATCGGGAACGGCTTTCTGGCAAATGTGCGGAGTGAACTCGAACGCGATCTCGGCATTCCACCGGCGAGCGTGGTCATCAATGCGAGCCACTGCCACGGCATTATCCGTGCGGACACGCAGCAGCTTGTCGTGCAGGTGGTGAAGGAGGCGTCGAAGAAACTGGTGCCGGTGAAGACCGGTGCGGGCGTGGGAAGCGAACGTCGCATCAGCGAAAACCGCCGGCTCTTGATGAAGGACGGCACGCAGATCGACATGCGCCGCGCCTATTCGATGCCGCGCGATGAGGACGTGGCGAGTGTGGGTCCCATTGATCCGCAGATCGGCCTGCTGCGGTTGGATCATGCTGACGGGACGCCATTCGCGGTCGTTTATCAGTTTGCCTGTCATCCGATCATGAATCCGCCGAGCAAAGGCTGCTCCGCCGACTATCCCGGCTTTGCCTCAAAGGTGATCGAGGAGGCGCTTGGAAGCGGTGCGATGGCCTTCTTCATCCAGGGTTGCGGCGGCGACATCAATCCCGTGCGCTACAAGGAAGTCACGCGTCCTGCCGATGCGGAGCCGCTTGGCACGATGCTCGGCGCGAGCGTCCTGGCCGCCACGCGGCAGATCCAAACTGATGACGAAAGCATTTTGAAGGTGAGCAACGGAATCATCTCCGTGCCACGCGCGGCGGACTACGAGAACCGCATCGCCAGCATCGAGGCTGAGCAGAAGAAGCTGCTGTCG
>DAORHS010000029.1:0-14388 GCA_035438165.1 Prosthecobacter sp. | reverse complement strand
TCAAGCAGGGCGCCAGCGGCGTCGATATGGGCCGCAACATCTTCCAGAGCGACGCCCCCGTCTCGATGATGCAGGCCGTGCAAGGCGTCGTCCACGGCGGCCTGAATGCCAACAAGGCCTTCGAATTGTACAACGACCTCAAGCGCAAGGAGCTGCGCAAGAAGTAAGTCATCTCCAAGGAGGGGGACCATCCTGGTCCCCTTTCTTTTTTCCCTTCTCGCCCGCCGCCTCCAAATCGGGGATCAAGATGATCCCCCACCCGCCTAACCACCTCCGCCTTTCCCCAACCATGGAACTCAAACCCAACCAGGTGCGGCTCATGATGCTGCAAGTCGCCGATGCCATCATCGCCGCTGAACCCATGCTCTCCCAAGCCGACCGCGATCTCGGCGACGGCGATCACGGCCTCGGCATGAAGCGCGGCATGGAAGCCGTGAAAAAACAACTCGAGGCTCTGGAACCCACCAGCGTGGAGCAGGTCTTCGTCGCCACCGGCACCGCGATGATGACCAGCATGGGCGGTGCCTCCGGCGCCCTCTTCGGCACGGTCTATCGCGCCGGCGGCAAAGCCCTCGTCGGACGTCCCGCCTTCGATGCCGAAGGCCTGGCCCTTCTGCTCGAAGCCGCACTCGAAGGCGTCATGAAACGCGGCGGTGCCAAGCCCGGCGACAAAACGATGATCGACGCCGTGGCCCCCGCCGCAGCGAAAGCTCGCGAATCCGTCGGACTCTCGCTCTCCGAAGCGCTCAAAGCCGTGGCCGAAGCCGCTGAAGCCGGCAAGGAAGCCAGCAAGAACATGATCGCCCAGTTCGGCCGCGCCAAAACCCTCGGCGAAGCCTGCCTCGGCTTTCCCGACGCCGGCGCCTGCTCGGTCGTCATCATGCTCAGCACGATGCGGGATTACGCGGCGGCGTAGGCGATCACGGCATATTCCAAAGGCGGAACCTCTGTTGAGATTCTAGACCTCCGGCTGTTTTCGTTTCCTCTTTCGAGCGGGCAGTTGGAACAACGAGTGAATACCCTTTGGCTTACGAGCAGCTCTTTGCTTTCTCGGCGGAATGACACCCCTGTTAAGTTCAGCCAAATATGTCGTGAGATCTCCCCAGCCTTCGTCATCTTTCTTGGCTGGAATGCGCCTTTCCCAAGGCAGTTCAGTCAAACCTTTGGAGCACTCTGCACAGCGGAATTCATGGGGCTTCCCATAGGCCGCCAAGGCACGTCGAGAAGTTCTGCATTCGAGGCAAACAAAGGTGCGGTTGGACATCGTGCTTAACTGAACGTGGTGTGTCGAGAGAGTAAACAAACCAGGAAATCATCGCCACCCAAATTTTCCTGTCCGGTTCCGCCTTCCCGCGTGAGATAGTGGCAGCCGCATGAACATCGCCGAAACGCACGCCGCGCAGGTCTTCCTCTCCCATCACGACTTCGTGAAGGGCGTGGCGCTCAAATACGCGCCCTGGCCGGGGCTGATGGAGGACATCACGCAGCAGGTGTTTCTCGAATTCATGGCAAAGGAGTCTCAATGGGACCTGAGCAAGGATGCTCGACCGCTGCTGGCCACCATGACGCGCCACATCGCGATGCGGCAGTGGCGCGAGCGCACACGACAGCAGCCGGACGTGGTGCAAAAGCTCGCCGATCACATCCGCCTGATCGCCGAGGAGCGCGAGGTGCCGCCGCGTTACGAAGAGGAGATCGGCGTGCTGCGCTCCTGCCTGCAAAAGCTGCCGGAGAAGAGCCGCGAACTCGTGGAGCTCTACTATTACAACGACATCGGCACGCCGCAGATCGCCGAGCAGATCAACATGAAGGCGGACACCGTCTGCCGTGCGCTGTCCCGCGTGCGCGAGAAGCTGCGCGAGTGCATCCAGCAATCCATGAATCAAGGAGGCCCCGCACATGCCTGACACCGACACCTTGATCCAGCATTACCTCGAAGGCAGCCTTAGCGTTGTCGAAGCAGAGAAGTTGCATGAGCTGCTCACGACACAGCCCGAACTGGGCGAGCGTCTGATCCAGCACTTCGAGATGGACGCGATGCTCCGCGCCACGAAACCGCTAGCCACGAACAATATCATCCGTCCCGCACTGCTGCCGAAACGGCGCTTCACCTTCACGACCGTCACCACCGTGGCGGCGATGGCGGCCTGCCTCACGCTGATGGGCGTGTGGATCGCGATGGCGTGGCCGAAATCGGCAGTCGAGGAGACGACGGTGTCCGTGGCCGTGCTCACCCGCGGCGTGAACCTCGAATGGGAATCCGCCGCGATCACGCCTGGCACGCCGCTTTCGCCCGGTTGGCTCAGATTGAAATCCGGCATCGCGCAGATCGAGTTTTACCAAGGCGCCCGTGTCTTGATCGAAGGCCCCGCCGAACTGCAGCTCGTCTCCAGCGGCGAGGCGACCTGCACGCATGGCAAACTCAGCGCTCATGTGCCGCCGCAGGCGAAGGGGTTCCGCATCAACACGCCCAAGGGCACCATCGTCGATCTCGGCACCGAGTTCGGTCTGGATGTCAGCGATGCGAACTCCGAGGTGCATGTCTTCAAAGGTGAGATCGAGCTGCATCAGGACGCCGAGTCGATGAAATCGCTCAAGGAAGGCCAGGCGATGGCCTTTGCGGCCAACCCGCATCTCATCACCGCGAATGCGTCCGGTTTCGCGTCGCTGAACGAAATCAACGCGCGCACCGCCTTGTCAGATCGTTCGCAGTTCGAGCGCTGGCTCGCCACGAGCACGAAGCTGAATGCCGATCCCGGCTTGAAGCTGCATTTCGATTTTCAGGATGACGAAACCTCCCGCTCTCTGCGCAATCACGCCGCATCAGGCGAGGACGGCAGCATCGTCGGCGCCGCGTGGACGGCAGGACGCTGGCCGGAGAAGCATGCGCTCGAATTTCGCAACGTGAGCGACCGTGTACGCCTCAGCGTTCCTGGCGAGACAAAGGCTCTGACGATGGCGATGTGGGTGCGCGTGAACGGCCTCGACCGTGCCTTCAACTCACTGTTCATGTCCGAAGGCTGGGGCGACCGAAAAGTTCACTGGCAGATCACCCGCGAGGGCAAAATCCGCCTCGGTGTCGCCGGTTCGCAGAGCAAAGGCCACTCCGACTACGACACGTCGGTGTTCTTCACACCCGAACGCTTCGGTCGCTGGATGCATCTTGCCGTCGTCTTCGATCCCGACGCCAAGGAGGTGCGCCACTACGCCAACGGCGCGTTGCTCGCCCGCCTGCCGCTCAAGGATGCCTCGCCGCTCAAACTCGGCATCGCCGAGCTCGGCAACTGGAACGACCAGCGCAAGACCGGCGGCGTCGCCATCCGCCACCTCAGCGGCGCGATGGATGAATTCGCGCTCTGGGATCGTGTGCTCGGCGACGCGGAGATCGCAGCACTCGCAAAATAGCTCCACCCCGCGTTTTTTCTTGTCCGGTTTCCGCTTCTGGTGCGGTATATCGGTCCCCTCCCGTTTTTCCCAACCATGAAGCACCTCCTATTCTCTCTTGCACTCCTGAGTTCGGCCGCGTCCGCGCAGGAATACCTCGAAATGGCCGCGAATCCCGTCGGCGCGGGCAAAGGCCGGACGATCGTGCTGGTCGCGGGCGATGAGGAGTACCGCACGGAGGAGTCGATGCCGATGCTGGCGAAGATTTTGGCCAAAACGCATGGCTTCAACTGCATCGTGCTCTTTTCCACCGATCCGCAGGGCGGCTACATCGACCCGAACAACCAAAAGAACATTCGTGGCACGGAGAAGCTCAATGATGCCGACCTGCTGATCATCGGCACGCGCTTCCGCCAGCTTCCAGACTCGGACCTCGCGCATTTCGCGAAGTTCCTGAACGCAGGCAAGCCGGTGGTCGGATTCCGCACGGCGACGCATGCCTTCACGGGCGGCGCGAAGACGGGCGATTTCAAGTGGAGCGAGTTCGGGCTGAAGATCCTCGGCGAGAAGTGGGTCAGCCATCACGGCCAGCACAAGAAGGAAGGCACGCGCTCGGTGGTCGAAGCCGCGAACGGCTCGAACGAAGTGCTGCGCGGAGTGGGTGAGATCTTCGCGCTGAGCGATGTGTATGGAGCCCCGGATGTGAAGCCTGAAAACTCCACGATCCTCCTGCGCGGCGCGGTGACAGAGTCGCTCGATCCGAAGTCCCAGAACCTGGCGGGCGCCAAGAACGAGCCCATGCAACCGATCGCCTGGCTGCACGATTACACGGCACCGAATGGCACAACGAAGGGCCGCTCCTTCTGCACGACGATGGGTGCGTCGGTGGATTATCAGGATGAAAACCTGCGCCGGCTCATCGTCAACGCCGCGCATCACCTGCTCGGCCTGCCAGTGCCGGAAAAGGCGGATGTAGCCTTCATCGATCCCTTCAACCCGACGTTCTACGGCTTCATCAAGAACGCAGACTACTTCAAGCAGCGCAATCTGAAGCCGGGTGACTTTGCAACCGGCAGCAGCCCCTCCATGGGGCTTCCTGAAGACAAATCGAAGCAGGTGGTCGCTAAAAAGGGCGGTGAGAAGAAAAAGAAAGATGAACAACCTGCCGGTGCGCCGCATCAGCCCGCCGTCGAGGCTCCCGCTGCCACCTCGGCCCGCAATCAAAGCGTCGCACCGCCGGAGAAGGGCGAGCGCATCGTGCTCGTCGGCAACGGACTCGCCGAGCGCGACACGTGGTACAGCCGCATCGAAACGGAGCTGCAGCTTCGTTATCCCGACCGCGATCTGTTCTTCCGCAACATGGGCCACGTCGGCGACACGCCGGGCTTCCGCCCGCATCCGTCGCGCACATCGCAGTGGGCCTTCCCCGGCGCGGAGAAGTTTCATCCGGACAAGACGATCCACAACGGCCAGGGCTTCTACGCCACGCCGGACCAGTGGCTCACGCATCTGAAGGCGGACACGATTGTCGGTTTCTTCGGCTACAACGAGTCCTTCGACGGCCCGGGCAAAGTCGGCAATTTCGAAGCGGAACTCGACGCCTGGGTCGTTCACACGCTGAGCAAGGCCTACAACGGCAAGACCGCGCCGCGTGTCGTGCTCGTCTCGCCTGTCGCTTATGAAAATCAGAGCGCGAAACGCGATCTGCCGAAAGGCGACGTGGAAAACTCGAACCTGCTGCTTTATGCCGCCGCCATCGAGAAGGTCGCGAAGAAGCACAAGCTGACCTACATCGACCTCTTTTCGCCGACCCAGGCGATTTATGCGAAGGGCGGCGAGTTCTTCACGACGGGCGGTTTTGTGCCGACGGACAAGGGCTACGAGACGATCGCCGAGCTGCTCGCCACCGGCATGTATGGCCACCAGAGCCGCGAATCGAAGGCGGATCCGGCCCTGGTCCACGCGGCGGTGAAGGAGAAGGACTGGATGTGGAACAACGACTACAACATCCTCAACGGCGTCCACGCGCACGGACGCCGCTACAATCCGTATGGCCCGCAGAACTACCCGGACGAAGTCAAAAAGACCCGCGAGATGACCGCGCTGCGCGATGACTTGATCCATCAGGTCACGGCTGGCAAGACAACCGATTTGAAGGTCGATGACAGCAAGACGCACGCCCTGCCTGCCGTGCCGACGAACTACGTGCCGAGCGTGAAGAACGGCAGCGAGAAGTATCTTTATGGCGAAGAAGCCGAGAAGTCCCTGACCGTGCCGGAAGGCTACAAGGTGCAGCTTTTCGCCAGCGAGAAAGAGTTCCCGAACCTCGCGAACCCGATGCAGATGAGCTTCGACAACAAGGGCCGCCTGTGGGTCGCCACGATGCCCGCCTATCCGCACTACAAACCGGGTGACCCGAAGCCGGACGACAAGCTGCTCATCTATGAAGACACGAACGGCGACGGCAAAGCAGACAAGGAAACCGTCTTCGCCGACAAGCTGCACCTGCCCATCGGGTTCGAATTCGCACCCGAAGGCGTTTATCTTTCCCAAGAGCCGAATGTCATCCTCATCCGCGACACGAACGGCGACGACAAGGCCGACAGCATGGAGATCGTGCTCGGCGGCTTTGACACGCATGACACACATCACGCCATCAGCGCCTACACCGCCGATCCGAGCGGTGCGTTCATGATGTGCGAGGGCGTCTTCCTCCACTCGAACATCGAAACGCCCTACGGCCCCGTGCGCTGCGTCGATGGCGGCTTCTTCCGCTACAGCCCGCAGCGCGGCCAGCTCGAGCGCACCATCCAGATGAGCATCCCGAACCCCTGGGGCTTCGTGTTTGACCAGTGGGGCCAGGATTTCCTCCTCCACACCTCCGGCACCACGATGAACTGGGCGCTGCCCGTCGAGGTGAAGCCCGCCTTCGGCAGCAAGACACCTTCCGCCGCCGATCTCGTCCCGAAAGACCACAAAGTGCGTCCGACGAGCGGTCTGGAGATCGTTTCTTCCCGCCACTTCCCCGACGAAGTGCAGGGTGACCTCATTTACTGCAATGCCATCGGCTTCCTCGGCATCAAGCAGGTGAAAATCGAGGACGAAGGCACCGGCTGGAAGACGGATCACCGCCACGACCTGCTCGTCAGCAAGGACGGCAACTTCCGCCCGGTCGATCTCGAATTCGCACCCGACGGCAGCCTCTATGTCATCGACTGGCACAACGTGCTCATCGGCCACATGCAGCACAACGCGCGCGATCCACTACGCGACCACGTGCACGGCCGCATCTACCGCATCACCTATCCGAGCCGACCGCTCGTGAAGCCCGCGCCTGTCGCCGGAGCCTCGCTCGACCAGCTATTCGAGAACCTCAAGGAACCCGAGCTCCGCGCCCGTTATCGCACGCGTCGTGAGCTGCGCGGTCATTCCGCAGAAGAAGTTGTTCCTGCCGCCAAAGCCTGGGCAGCCAAGCAGAACGACACCCACGCGAAACTCGAAGCCCTCTGGGTCACCTGGGGCGCGAATCAGGCGGATGAAGGCCTCCTGCGCGAAATGCTTGCCTCCAGCGACTTCCACGCCCGCGCCGCCGCCGTCCGCGTGCTGCGCTACAACACACACCGCATCGCCGATCACGTCGCCTTGCTCGAAAAAGCCGCCGCCGATGAACATGGCCGCGTGCGCCTAGAGGCCATCGTTGCCGCCTCATGGCTGCCGAACATTCCCGCCGCGAAAAACATCGTCGCCATCGCCTCGAAACTGCCGCTCGATGATTGGAACAAGGCCGCCGCACAAACCGCCGCCGACCGCCTCAACGGTGTCGTCGAAGTCGTGAAGCCCGAATACAAGGCCGTGCCGCCGCCCGCGCATCTCAGCGCTGTGGCGAAAGCGCAGTTCACCGCCGGTCAGGAAGTTTATTTCCGCGAAGGTCACTGCGTCACCTGCCATCAGCCGAACGGCGCCGGACTCGATCCCGCCTTCCCCAGCATCGTGAACAGCCCCTGGGTCACCAGCGACCGCGACCGGCTCATCAAGATCGCGATGTACGGCCTGATGGGCCCCATCAAAGTCGGCGACAAGGAGTACAACGGCCAGGTGCCCATGACGCCCTTCGGCGGCATGCTCAAGGACGAGGAAATCGCCAACGTCCTCACCTTCGTCCGCAACCACTTCGGCAACAAAGCCGACCCGATCACGCCCGCCGAAGTGAAAGCCGTCCGCGATGCCAGCAAAGGACGCATGATGCTCTACACGACGGACGAACTGCTCAAGGAGCATCCGATGAAGTAGCGCGATTGCCGGGTCCGATGGCTCATCCATCATGTGGCTGAGGGTCACATGATGGTGCGGAATGGACATGCACAAATTCCTGGCCGCGCTCGTTTCATCCCGCCATGAAAAGCATCCTCATCGTCCTGATCGGACTCACAGCGCTCGCCTCGGCGGCGGAGACGCGAAAACCGAACATCATCCTCATCTTCACGGATGACCAGGGCTACAACGACCTCGGCTGCTTTGGCTCCACGAAGATCAAGACGCCGAACATCGACCGCATGGCGGCGGAGGGCGTGCGGCTGACGAGCTTCTATGCGCAGCCGGTTTGCGGTGTGTCGCGGGCGGCTTTGATGACGGGTTCGTATCCCATCCGCGTCGCGGAGCCGGGCAATGTGAAGCGCCTGCACACCGTGCCGCATCCGCAGGAGGTCACGATGGCGGAGGTGCTGAAGTCGGCGGGCTACGCCACCGCTCTCATCGGCAAATGGCATCTCGGATTGAACGGCGACGGCCCGGCGAACACCGATCCGCCAACGATGCCGAATGCGCAGGGCTTCGACCACTTCTACGGCACCCCGAAGTACAACGGCGCCACCGTGCGCGTGCAGGACACGCCCATGCGCAGCCCCATCATGCGCAATGACGAGGTCGTCGTGAAAGCGGTGGAGAACTGGGACCACATCACCGCCGACTACACGCGTGAGGCGCTCGCGTGGATAGGGAAGAACAAAGAGCAGCCCTTCTTCCTCTACCTCGCGCACAATCTCCCGCACATCCCGCTCGGTGCGTCGGAGAACTTCAAAGGGAAGTCCGAGTACGGCCTGTATGGCGACGCCATCGAGGAGATCGACTGGTCCACCGGCCAGATCCTCGAAAAGCTCAAACAACTCGGGCTCGACGACAACACGCTCGTCGTTTTCACCTCCGACAACGGTCCGTGGATCGAAACGACCCCAGGCATGAAGCCCGGCGGCAGGCCCTTCATTCCGCGCGATCACTCCGGCACTGCTGATCCGCTGCGTGGCTGGAAAATGTCCGCGTGGGATGGTGGCTGCCGCGTGCCCTTCGTCGCCCGCTGGCCGGGGAAGATCCCAGGTGGACGCGTGAGCGATGGAATCTTCAGCACCATGGACCTGCTGCCCACCTTTGCCCAAATCGCCGCAGCAAAGCTTCCCGAAGACCGCGCGCTCGACGGTCGCGATGGCACGCGCTTTTTGACCGGCGAGACGGACACCAGTCCGCGCGAGGACTACCTCTACTACACCGGCTGCCTGCTCACCGGCGTGCGCGTCGGTCAGTGGAAGCTCGTGCTGCCGCGGCCTGCGAATCCACCCGGCACCGGATGGTGGGGGCGCATGATCGAGGCCGTCAAAGAGCCATCTCTCTTCGATCTCGATGCCGATCCAGGCGAGACGACAAACCTCGCCGCCAAACACCCCGATGTCGTCGCACGCCTCATGCGGCGCATCGAAAAAGCCCGCGCTGAACTCGGCGACATCGACCGCACCGGCAGCGGCGCGCGCTTTTTCGATCCCGGTGAGCGTCTCCTCGAATCCAGTGCGAAAAAACAGGCCTCCGCGAAACCAGCGACCGCCGCCTACGATGGCTTCAAACCCGTCGGCAATTTGCGCTTCCGCTTTGAAGGCGATGACATGGACGGTTGGAGGATCACCGAGGGCACCATCGCCCAAGCCGTCACCGCCATGCCTTCGCTGCCGCGCTCGAAGGACCAGCCCTTCGCCCGCGAAGGCGCTCATCATCTGTCCAGCGTCGCCCTCGCTGATGGCAAAAGCGCGGCCGACAGCCAGGTCGGTGTGATTCAGTCACCCGCGTTCAAACTCGAAGGCGACCAGGCCGCGTTCCTCGTCTCCGGTGGCTTCGACAAGGACAAGCTCTTCATCGCCATCGTCGATGCCGACACCAACGAAGTCCTCATCCGCGCCGGTGGCGAAAACGACACGCGCATGCGCCGCGTGATCTGGGACGTCTCGAAATGGAATGGGCACCGCGTGCGCTTCCAAGTCGTGGATCGCAAGGCCGCCGGCTGGGGCCATCTGAACGCCGATGATTTTTCCGTGCAAGGCGCGCTGCTGCCGTGAGAGCCTCCGGCTCTTGCCAAATCCGACACCGCTTTTGCCGATAGGTGCGGGGTGGGTGGGTTCGTTACCATGCGCCCAACCCATTCCACCATGCGTCTCTCCCTTTCTCTCCTCACTCTGACCTTGCTGGCGGTTTCACCGGCCTTCGCGGCCCCGCCGAACATCGTTTATCTGATCTCCGATGACCATGCGTGGACGGACTACGGCTTCATGGGCCACAAGCAGATCGAGACGCCGAACCTCGACAAGCTGGCGAAGAACAGCGCGGTGTTCACACGCGGCTATGTGCCGACGGCGCTCTGCCGGCCGGCGCTGGCCACGTTTGCCAGCGGCATGTTCGTGCACCAGCACAAGGTCAGTGGCAATGATCCGGCCGTGCTGCCGGATGCGGAACCCAAAGCCAAGGGAAAAGGCAAGGGCAAGAAAGGCGGAGACTCCGCCGCGTATGCCGCGCTGCGCGAGAAGCTGATCGCTAACATGGACGTGCAGCCTTCGATCGCGAAGCTGCTCGGCGCGCAGGGCTATCTGAGTCATCAATCCGGCAAGTGGTGGGAGGGCGGCTTTCAGCGCGGTGGTTTCACGCATGGCATGACACGCGGCTTTCCGCAGCCGGGCGGACGTCACGGCGACGACGGGCTGAAAATCGGCCGCGAGGGCATGGCTCCCGTGTTTGATTTCATCGATCACGCCACGGCGGAGAAGAAGCCCTTCTTCCTCTGGTATGCGCCCTTCATGCCGCACACGCCGCACACGCCTCCGGACCGCTTGTTCCAAAAGTACAAGGCCAAAGGCATCGAGTCCGACTTCGTGGCGAAGTATTACGCCATGGTCGAGTGGTTCGACGAGACCTGCGGCCAGCTCATCGACCGCATCGAGCAGAAAGGGCAGATGGAAAACACGCTCTTCGTCTATGTGGCCGACAACGGCTGGATTCAGAGCGAGAAGAGCGGCGGCTACGCGCCGCGCTCGAAGCAGTCCGCCAACGAAGGCGGCACGCGCCAGCCGATCATGTTCAGTTGGAAGGGCAAGATCAAACCCGGCATGCGCGGCGAGCAGCTCTGCTCCAGCATTGACATGCTGCCTACAGCGCTCGCCGCCGCCGGTGCGCCGATTCCCGAAAAACTCCCAGGCCTCAATCTGCTGCCCATCCTGGAATCCGGCGAGCCCACGCCACGCAAGGAATGCTACGGCGAATCCTTCGCGCATGACGTGGCGAACATCGACAAGCCCGAGGACAGCCTGCTCTACCGCTGGGTCATCGACGGCAAATGGAAGCTGCTGCTCACCTACGACGGCAAACTTGGCCACTACGCCAGCAGCCACCCGCGCACGGAGAAGCGCCCGCAGCTTTTCGACCTGCTCGCCGATCCGCATGAGGATAAAAACCTCGCCGCCGAGAATCCCGAAGTCGTCGCCCGCCTCGCCGCCAAGCTGCAGGCCTGGTGGCCCGTCACCGAGCGCCAGGTCCTGACGAAATGGACCGACGAACCGGGTGTGTGGAAGTAAAACCCACCCCGGTCCCGATTTGCCAGATCCGACACATCGTTTGCCGGAAGTCCCCTGCACGATTCACGTTTAACGACCCCGCCCAACCATGAAACGACTCCTTCTCTCTCTGCTGCTCGCCCTTTCCTCCGCCTCCGCTCAGGACGGCTTCAAGCCTCTCTTCAACGGCAAAGACCTCTCCGGCTGGGATGGCAATCCCGAGCTGTGGAAGGTGGAAAACGGCGAGATCGTCGGTACCACGACCGGCCCGGAGCAGCTCGAGCACAATCAGTTTCTCATCTGGCGCGGCGGGAAGGTGAAAAACTTCGAGCTGAAGGCTAAAATCCGCCAGAAGGGCAACAACACCGGCATCCAATACCGCAGCAGAGAGAACACCGACAAGAAATGGTCCATTCGCGGCTACCAGTGCGACATCCACCCGAACGCGCCCTACCGCGCCATGATGTATGAGGAAGGCGGACGCGGCATCGTCTCGCAAAACGGTCAGAGCGTCGTCATCGACCCCTCCGGCGTGAAATGGCTCGCCGGCGAGCATGACCCAGTCGAAGCCGACATCGCCGAATGGCATGAGTACACCATCATCGCGAAGGGAAACCACCTCGTGCATCAGATCGACGGCAAAACGACGATGGAGCTCACCGACTTCGAGGAGGCCAAACGCTCGCTCGAAGGCCTCATCGCCTTCCAGATCCACCGCGGCCCCGCCATGGAGGTCCACATCAAGGACGTGATGCTCAAAGAACTGCCTGAGGGCGGCGTGATCGACTTTACGAATTCTCCGATCCCATCTGACGCGCAGATCATCGAAGCCAAGGCTCCGAAGAGCAAAGCCAAGGCGAAGAACAAGAAAAAATAGACCGTCTCTTGCCTGTCACCTTCTCTCGTCATTCGTTCATCATTCCAACGCCTATCATGAAGAAATATCTTTGCCTGAGTCTCCTGCTGTCGTCACTCCTCGTCCCGCAAACGCTCTGCGCCCAGGCCAAGGCACCCGGTCCGGGCAAAGGCGCCGCGAAAGGCAAGGGCCAGGCCAAAGCCAAGGCCAAACCGAAGCGTCCTGATGCCGTCGGACCCGCCATCGGCGCAAACGTTGCCACGCCGGTCTCGAACATCAAAACGCTGCCCGACTTCAAAGTGGAGCTGCTCTACTCCGTTCCCGGCGGCGACCAGGGCTCGTGGGTGAACCTTTGTACCGACGACAAAGGCCGCATCTACGCCAGCGATCAATACGGCGTGCTCTATCGCTTCACGCCGCCCGCTCCGGGCCAGACGCTGAGCCAGAGCGACGTACAAAAAGTGCCTGCCGACATCCGCGCGGTAAACGGCATGCTCTTCGCCTTTGGTGCGCTTTACGTGGGCGTGAACGATTACGAAAAGAAGATTTCCAGCGGCCTCTATCGCATCACCGACAGCGACAACGACGACATGCCCGACAAGGTCGAGCTGCTGCGGGCCATCGACTCCGGCGGCGATCACGGTGTGCATGCCGTGCTGCTCACGCCCGATGGAAAAGGCCTGTATCTCATCACCGGCAACAACGCCGTGCTCACCGAAACCGTCGCGTCCTCGCCCGTGCAGAAGCTCTGGGGCGATGACCATCTCCTTCCCCGCATGCCCGACGGCCGCGGCCACAATCGCTCCGTCATGGCTCCCGGCGGCAATGTTTATCGCGTCTCGCCGGACGGCAAAGAGTTCAGCCAGTTCGCCAACGGCTTCCGCAACATCTTCGACGGCGGCGTGAACCGCGATGGCGAGCTCTTCGTGTATGACGCCGACATGGAGTATGACTTCAACACTTCATGGTATCGCCCCACGCGCATCAACCACGTCGTCAGCGGTGCGGAATACGGCTGGCGCAACGGCGCGGGCAAGTATCCCGAGTTCTACTTCGACAGCCTGCCCGCCACGCTGAACATCGGCCCCGGCTCGCCCACCGGCTGCACCTTCGGCTACGGCGCGAAGTTCCCCGCGAAGTATCAAGAGGCCTTTTACGCGCTCGACTGGAGCTGGGGCAAAATCTACGCCGTGCATCTCACGCCGAGTGGTTCGACTTACACCGCCACGAAGGAAGAATTCGTCACCGGCGGCCCGCTGCCGGTCTCTGACGCGATCATCGGTAAAGACGGCGCGATGTATTTCACCATTGGTGGCCGCCGCGTGCAGAGCGGGCTGTATCGGGTGAGTTACGCGGGAAAAGAAAGCGTTGCGCCTGTTCCACTCCTTCGCTCACAGGGTGCCAGCACACTTACAGATGCAGTAGCGCTCCGCCGCGCTCTCGAAGACTTCCACGGCAAACAAGACCCGAAGGCCGTCGCCACCGCCTGGCCACATCTCAGCAGCGACGACCGTTTCATCCGCGCCGCTGCACGCATCGCCATCGAGCATCAACCGCTCGCCGAATGGGAAGCGAAGGCCTTGGCTGAAACCAACGTCACCGCGCAACTCGAAGCCTTGCTCGCCGTCACGCGCCTCACCGGCCAGTGCCCCACGCATCGTGCTGCCGATGCGACGGTGAACACCGCCAAACGCGATCAAATCCTCGCCGCGCTGCTGAAGGACGACTTCACCAAGTTCACGAACGACCAGCGCCTCGCCTACGTGCGCCTGATCGAGATCGTGCTGCACCGCTTTGGCAATCCCGACGACGCCACGGTTGCGGCAATCATCGCCAAGCTCGATCCGGTTTATCCGGCGGACAACTTTGAGCTCAACTGGCTGCTCACCGAAACGCTCGCCTACCTACAGGCGCCGAACACCGCCGCCAAAGGCATGGCCCTCATCGCCGCCGCCGAAAGCCAGGAGCCGCAGATCGAATACGCCCGCAGCCTGCGCTTCCTCAAGACCGGCTGGACGCCCGAACTGCGCAAGCAGCAGCTCGAGTTCTTCCTCAAAGCCGCCAACTACAAAGGCGGCAGCAGCTTCACCATCTTTGTCGATTTCATCCGCAAGGACTCCCTCGCCACCTTCACACCCGAAGAAAACGCGCAATTCGCCGAACTCATCGCGAAGAAGCCCGAGGCGAAGAGCGCCATCGAAAACGTCGGTGAGATGTTCGTCGGCCGTACGCCGACGATGTGGACGCTTGAGGAACTCAGCGCCGCCGCGCAGAATGGATTGAAGGGCC
>DAORHS010000028.1:0-14550 GCA_035438165.1 Prosthecobacter sp. | reverse complement strand
GAGGTAGAAGCAGATGCCGAGGAAGAAGAGGCAGGCGGCGAGGATCATGCCGACGAAGTGTATCTCGATCTCTTTTTGCACGGCGAGGAAGTCCATGCCCATGCGGCGCTCCAGATTCACCTGCGTGATACCGGCGACGGCGAGCGCACCGGTCATGGCGGTCATACCGATGTTGCTGAGCCAAAAGGCGTAGGCGGAGGCGGCGTTGTCCCAGAGCTTGCGGCCAGTGAGCACGGGCAGGACATAGGCGATCATGGCGAGATTGATCATGGCATACGCACCCCAGAAGGCCATGTGGCCGTGCATGGCGGTGACGAGTGTGCCGTGCGTGTACATGTTCACCTGCGGCAGCGTGTGCGCGAAGCCGAGGAAGCCTGCGCCGACGAAGCTCATGATGGCGCTGCCGAGCGTCCAGTTTAGCGCGGTCTTGTTCGGGTGGCGGCGTCCGCCTTTCTTGGCCATCGCCAGCGCATAGATGGCCATGCCGAGGAAGGCGAGCGGCTCCAGCGCGGAGAAAATGCCACCGATCATGAGCCAGTATTTCGGTGCGCCGATGTAGTAGTAATGGTGGCCGGTGCCGAGGATGCCGGAGAGGAAAGTGAAGCCGACGATGACGTAGAGCCACTTCTCCACGACCTCGCGATCCACGCCGGTGAGCTTGATGAGCAGGTAGCAGAGCAGCGCACCCATGATCAGCTCCCACACGCCCTCGACCCAGAGATGCACGACCCACCAGCGATAGAAGGAGTCGAGCGTCTGATTGTCGAAATCAATCATGCCTGGCAGATAGAGCAGCGCGGCGGTGAAGAGGCCGAAGAACAGCACGATGGACGTGGTGGTGTAGCGTTTGCCGTTCCAGATGGTCATGCCGATGTTGGCGATGAAGGCGAGCACGTTGACGACGACGAGGTAGTCGAGCGAGCGCGGGATTTCGAGAAACTTGCGGCCCTCCCACCAGTTGATGTGATAGCCGATGATGGCGACGACGCCGACGACGAGGAACGAGATGAGCTGCACCCACGCGAGCTTCGGCCACATCAGCTCACGGTCTGACTCCTCGGGGATGATGAAGTAGGCGCTGCCCATGAAGCCGAGCAGCAGCCAGACGACGAGGAGGTTTGTATGCACCGCACGCGCGGTGTTGAAGGGGATGAACTCATGCAGGCCGTCCATGCCGATGCGGGCAAAGCCCATGATGAAGCCATAGACGATCTGAAGCACGAGCAGCAGCATCGCGGCGGCGAAGAACCAGTAGGCGATCTTTTGGGATTGGAATTTCATGACGAAAAAAGAGTGCGGGTGTTACTTGGGTTGAACGGCGGGTGCTGGTGCGGCTGTTGGCGCGGCGGATGGAGTCGCCGCAGCGGTTTCCGGATTCAGGCTGAGCAAGTAATCCACGATCTCGTTGAGCTGCGCGTCATTGACGGCGAGGCCGTAGAGCTTCGGCATCTTCGTATCCTTCTTGATGGACGGCGGGTCTTTGATCCAGGCCACGAGCTTGGCTCTGTCATAGCGGCGAAACACATCATCGAGCGGCGGCGCACCGATGAGCGCCCCTGCAGCTCCACCTTGCCCCTGGATCTGATGACAGCCGATGCAGGTGGCCGTGGTGAAGACCGCTGGCACCGGTTTCTTCAGCGGTGGCGGACCGGAGGAGACCAGCATCTGAGGCGCGGCTGCGATCATCTTGTCCCGCAGCGGCGGCTTGGCCGGGAAGCCGTTGAGATCGACCTTGCCGCACCAATCGAGGAAGGCGATCACGTTGTCGATCTGCTCGTCGGTGAAGTTGTATTTCACCATCTTGCGCTGGCCGGGGAACATGGCCGCCGGGTCTTTGATGAAGATCTTCAACCAGTCCTTGCCACGGGTCTCGACGGTCTTGGTGAGTTCCGGCGCATAGTAGGCCCCTTCGCCAAAAAGCGTGTGGCAGCCCATGCAGTTATTCTCCTCCCAGATGCGCTTACCAGCGGCAACGGCGGGCGTGATATTGGCGGCGTTGGTCTGGTTGGGCACCTTCAGATGCGTGTCGAAGGACAGCACCAGGAAGATGCCGAAAAAGACGGCAGTGCCTCCGAGGAAGAAGACTTTGGCTTGGAGTTTGGTTAACACGGCGGCTCAACGGGTTCGGGTTGTGAATACAGATATGGAGTTCTGTAATTCAGAGAATGCCGGATGAGCAATACAGCCTCAAGATTGAAGGCCATGTGCATCATGGCATCCAATGCGCGTATTTTGTTTTCAGCCCACAGGCAGCCGGATTTGTGGCATGGGGTTTGCGAGGTATGGATCACCTCAACCATGCTCAAGATCGGAAAACTAGCCCAGCAGGGCATCGCAGCCGCCAGCTACCTCGCGCAGAAATACGACGAGGAGGGAACTCGTGTAAGTGCCATGGAGATCGCAGACGCACGCGAGCTTCCCCGGCCTGTCTTGGCGAAGATACTGGCAGCTTTGTCACTGCACGGCATCACCACTGGAACCACAGGCCCGCATGGTGGTTATCGGCTGGCTCGTCCGCCGCGCCACATCACGCTGCATGACATCGTCGAGGTGTTCGAGCGCATGGACATCCGTCCGATGTGCCCCTTTGGTCCGAATTGGTGCGGCAACAGTCCGCCATGTCCAATGCACGACGCCATTTCCGTGGCCGCTGAGGACGTGACACGCTTCCTGAAAAAACAGCACCTTGGACCGTTCAGCGGACTGAAATCCGATCCAGCCCGGAAGACTGGCCGTCGTGGCAAAAGCGCGAAGACCTCGTGAGCTGCCACGAGCCGCGATCAGGCTTTCAGGATGGCTTCAAACTCCTTGTCGGTGAAAGCCTGCAAGGTTTCAGTGCGCACGTTGCCGAGCGCGGCAAGAGAGGCCAGCAGGTGAAGAATCTTGGCCTCATGATCGGCACTGAGCACCAGTGCGCCATCGTAGTGGCCGATGGTCCAGAACTGGCCTTCCACATTCACGCCGGACTTTGCGGCGAGATCGTCAAAAGCATGAGCCCGGGATGTGGACTCCTTGATATGGCTTGAGCCTTTTTCGGTGAATTTGAGAAGGGTGATGCAGCGGCACATGGTGTGTAGGGGTGAAGTGACGTGAACTGGAACGCGAGAGCGTAAATGCTCCGCAGGCCACGGCTGCTCATTTTAGAGCGTTACTTGCGCTGCCTCTTCAAATCGGCGGCGAAAGTTTAATCGGGCCTTATGGCGCAAAATTAGCGAAGCCTTAGTGGACATAGGCGGAGCAGCCGGGTTTTATTACAGATATTATCTTCCGTAATGCTCACCGTCGGCCTCCTCGTCAGCCTCGATTCACCTTCCCCCCATGTCATGGACCGACTGAAGGCGCACCCCGCCATGACGGTCGGTGAAGTGACGGACCGCTGGTTACCGGTGGCCGTGGAAGCGGACGATGATGAGAGCTGCCGCGAGTATCATGACTGGATCGCTGCGCAGCCGGGCGTGGCTTTTATCGACGTCGTGCATGTCAATTTTGAAGAAACGGATGCCGATTCCAACCCCTCTATCTCCCCATGATCCAACGTCGTGAATTCAACAAGCTCGCGGCCCTCGCGGCGGCATCGGCTGTGGCTCAGGCCCGCGCTCAGCAGTCCTCTCCCGGCGCAAAACTGGCCACGAATGACGAAATCACGTGGGATAAGGCTCCGTGTCGATTTTGCGGCACGGGATGTCATGTGCGTGTGGGTGTGAAAAATGGCCGTGTGGTCGCCATCGAGGGAGATCAACTCGCGGAGGTCAATAAAGGGCTTCTTTGCGTGAAGGGCTATCACGTCGGCCTGGCGCTTTATGGCAAAGATCGCCTCACGCAGCCGCTTCTGCGGCGAAATGGCGTGCTGGAGCCGATTTCGTGGGAAGAGGCTATCGAAACGATCGCGCAACGCATCCAGGCCGCACCGGAGCAATTTGCGATCTATGGCAGCGGCCAGTGGACGATTCCGGAGGGCTACGCGGCGAACAAATTCATCAAAGGCGGCCTCTCCAGCAACCATATCGACCCCAACGCCCGCATCTGCATGGCCAGCGCGGTCACGGGCTTTCTCAGCGTGTATGGTGTGGACGAGCCTGCGGGCTGCTACGACGACCTCGACAAGTGCGATGTGCTCATCATGTGGGGAAACAACATGGCGGAGATGCATCCGGTGCTCTTCAGCCGCGTGATTGACCGCCGCACGCGCGGGGAAAAGGTGACGCTCATTGACATCGGTACGCGCCGCACACGCACCACGGATTTCAGTGATCACTACCTGGAGTTCCGCCCGCACAGCGATCTGGCTATCATGAACGGCATCGCGCACCTGCTGATCAAGCAGAACGCCTTTGACGCGAAGTTCGTGGACAAGTTCTGCAACTTCCGGCAGTCACCCAAGGACCCGAACGCCACGCCCACCGCGCCGCTGCTGGGGGATGCGATGAGCTTTGACGACTACAAAGCCGCGCTGGAGCCCTACACGCCGGAGCATGTGGAAAAACTCAGCGGCGTGACTGCGGAGAAGATTCGAATGCTGGCGGACTTGTTTGCGAACAAAGACCTCCGCATCACCTCGACGTGGTGCATGGGCTTCAACCAGCACTCACGCGGCACGAACGCGAACCGCCTCTGCCACGGCATCCACCTTCTCAGCGGCCACTTTGGCAGGCCGGGCGATGCGCCGACCTCCCTCACCGGCCAGCCGAGCGCCTGCGGCACGGCGCGTGAAGTCGGCACGATGTGCCATTTCCTGCCTGGGGGCCGTCTGATCGCCAATGAACATGATCGCCACGAGGCTGAAAAGATCTGGAATGTGCCGGAGGGCCGCATCAGCCCCGAAATCGGCCACCACACGGTGCTGATGTGGGAGAAGTTCTGCACGCCTGCGGACAAAGGCGGCGATATCCAGACGCTGTGGGTGCAGGTGACGAATCCCGGCCAGTCGCTGCCGAATCTGCACAAGCTCTTCAAAGCGAAGGCGGGCCAGCCGGACAAGTTCCTCATCGTCTCCGACGTATATCGCACCGCCACCACGGAGCTGGCGGATCTCGTGCTGCCCTCGGCGATGTGGGTGGAGAAAAACGGCATGTATGGCAACAGCGAACGCCGCACGCAGCAGTGGTTCCGCATGGTGAAGCCGCCGGGCGAGGCCCGCGACGATGCGTGGCAGATGATTGCGGTGGCGCGTCGTTTGCACGATCTGGGACACCCCGGCATGAAGGACAAGGACGGGCGTTTCCTTTTCAGCCTCAAGAACGACAAAGGTGAAGAGGTGCCCGTGTGGGAGTGGCCGCGCTACTACGACATGAACGTGGATAAAGCCCTGTTCGAGGAATACCGCCTCTTCAGCCGCTACAAACACAAGGACCTCGCTCCCTACGACGAGTATGTGAAGGCTCGTGGCCTGCGCTGGCCGGTGGTGCAGCAGCCGGATGGAGCCTGGCGCGAGACGAAGTTCCGCTTCAGCGAGTTCGACGACCCGTATGTGAAAAAAGGCGCGGAGATTCAGTTCTACCACTCCGTCACCAAGGATGACAAAGCGCTCATCTGGTTCGCTCCGGCGGAAAAAGCCGCTGAGGAGCCGGACGCGGAGTTTCCCTTCTGGCTGTGCACCGGTCGTGTGCTGGAGCACTGGCACACTGGCAGCATGACGCGCCGCATTCCGCAACTGCACGCCGCCATGCCGCATTCTTATGTGGAAATGCACCCCGAGGACGCCCGCGAGCATGGTTTCGCCAATGGCGAGAGCATCGTGGTGAAGACACGACGCGGTGAACTCAAGCTGCCCGTGTGGATTGACGGGCGCGGTCATCCGCCGCGCGGCTCGCTCTTCATTCCGTTCTTCGACGAGCGGCTGATGTGCAATGACATCACGCTGGGCGACATCGATCCCATCTCCAAAGAGCCCGATTATAAAAAGTGCGCCGCCACCGTGGCCCGCGCCACCGCTGCCCCTTGATCATGCCTGACGAACCGAAATCGAAGCGCGTCGAGTCCGGCCTCATCGTCGGCGGCATCATCGCGCTTGTCGCCGTGAGCGGCTACTTCGTGGGCCTGCGGCAGACGAACAGCGCCATCGCCATGACCCGCGCCGTCGCCGTGGTGAAGCATGACACGCATCGCGATCTCACCGGGGCCACGAACGTGCCCGTGGCCGTGCGCTACATCGATCAAGACTGGTCGAGGGACGGCCCGAACGCGCAGTGGCGGAACTCACTCGTGGATTTCCAGCAGCCAGCGGCATCCGCGCCTGCTGATGCCGCTCCCGTGGCGATGGAGGTGAAGCTGGCCGCGCTCCAGGCACGCGCCAGCCGCCGTGCCTATGATGGAGCACCGCCCACCGTGCCGCATCCCATCATGCAGGACTCCTCGGCGGCCTGCCTGGCCTGTCATGCGCAGGGTTTGCAGGTCAAAGATCGTTTCGCCTCGAAGATCAGCCATCCGACCTTCGGCGGCAGTTGCACGCAGTGCCATGTGTCCTCGCGTGGAGCCTTCAGCTCAGCGGATGCCGCTGTTTTTGCCGCCGCGCTCACGGAGAACTCGTTCCAAGGAGCCGAAGCGCCGCCGAACGGCCCGCGTGCCTGGCCCGGAGCGCCGCCCACCGTGCCGCATCGCACGTTGATGCGCAGTGATTGCATGAGCTGTCATGGTCCGAAGGGCCTCTTTGCCCTGCGCACACCGCATCCTGAGCGGCAGAGCTGCACGCAGTGCCATGTGCCCGCCGCCGCGAACGACCAGCGCCAGTTCATGCCCGCGCCGCCGCTGGATGCGGTGAAGAAAACAGACACTTCCTCCGCATCAGCACCCCCTGCAAACCCGCCGCCGAATCCATGAGCGCATCCGTGTCCAGACGCGGCTTCTTCACCGCCCTCAGCCGGCCTTTTCAAAAGAAGGCGGCTCCGGTGCGTGCTGTGGAAGTCACCGCGCCGGCCACACCCGCCACGCCGCGCACCGCCATCATTCAGGGGCGGTTTTGCATCGCGCTCACCTCGTTTTGCTCCGTGTGCGTGGAGCGCTGCCCAGTGGCCGGTGCGATGACAAAAGAGCGCGGCATGCCGATGGTGGTGGCGGATGTCTGCACCGGCTGCGGCGTCTGTCACGATGTCTGTCCAGCGCCGCGCAATGCCGTGCTCATGCTCCCGCGCCGTCAACCACCCGTCACCCCGCAGCCCGCATGAACGACACCACCGCCACACCACCGCTGCCCGAGCTGCAGCAGGCTCAATTCGACGCGGCCGAGTTAAAGAGGCTGCTGCGCGACATCGGTGCCTGCGCTCAGATCACTGAGATCATCCCGAAATACTCCGCCACCGGCCATGTCCCGGAAAACGCAGCCCTCACGCTCGATGACGGACGCCGTCTCCTGCTCGATGGCGGCGCACGCGCCGTGCAGTTCCGCTATCGTTTTCAGGACGCCGACTGGTGGGACACCGTCATGGCGCTGCCCGGCGGCCAGTTCCGCCTCGTGCGCATCCAGCACCACTTCGATTCCGCCTCATGAGCCGACTTTTGAAACAACATCCCAGCCTCGCGTGGATCGCCCTCGTGGTCTTCGCCACGCTTTGCAGCCTCGCGGTCGTGTGGGCACAAAAAAATCTCGGCGCCGCTGAATCTGCTCCAGTGATGAAGAGCCAGCCAAAGCCGGAAAAACATCCCGTGACCATCAAGCCCGGCCCGCCCACGCCGAGGCTCGATACCGGCCTGAAGGATGCGCAAGGCAACGCCATCACTGCCGCATGCAGCACCTGCCACAGCACCACCACGCCGAACACGACGCGCAACACCGCGCACGATCTTTTCCAGGCCCATCGCGGCCTCAACTACGCGCACGGCCAGCTCACCTGCCTGAGCTGCCACAACGCGAAGGACTACGACACGCTCCATCTCGCTGATGGACGCAGCGTGGCCTTCCCCGATGTGATGACGCTCTGTGCCCAGTGCCACGGCACGGCGATGCGTGATTACCTCCACGGCAGCCACGGCGGCATGAACGGCCACTGGAATCTGGCCCAAGGCCCCCGCGTGCGGAACAACTGCGTCAACTGCCACGACCCGCATCATCCGAAGTTCCCCCTCGTGAGGCCCGTGCTGCCGCCACGCGACCGCATTTCCGTTCCCAAAGTCCCCGCAGAGCATTGAGCCATGAACGATCCCGCACCTGCATCCCCCAAAACACCCTGTGGCGGCAATTGCTCCTGCTCCGGCGGTCCTGCCAGCGCATCGCCGCCTCCCGGCGATGAAGGCTCCACCCGCCGAGCCGTGCTGAAGGGTCTCGGAGCCACACTCGGCGTCGCTGCGTATGCCAAAGCGCTCGCGCCCCTCACCGAGCTGACCAAAGAAGCCTCGATGGATGAGTTCCTGCAAAAGCACTACAAGGAGCTCAGCAAAGACGAAATCGCCACCGTCATCGCCCGCCTCACCCAAGAAGCCAAAGAGCAATACGGAGCCGATGTGACTATCAGCGACCCGAAGCCGCAGGAAGGTGTGAAATTTGGCTACGCGCTCAATCTTTCCATCTGCAACGGCTGCCGCAAATGCGCTGAGGCATGCCATTTGGAGAACAATCACGACCGCCCCTCGCACCAGAGCTACATCCGCGTCTTTGAGATGACGAAAGGCTCGATGGACTTCGAAAAAGGCAACGTCCACTACGACCATCCCGTCCCGCAGCCGGACAAATACTACATGCCCGTGCAGTGCCAGCAGTGCGAGCATCCGCCCTGCGTCGATGTCTGCCCGGTGGAGGCTACCTGGAAGGAAAAAGACGGCATCGTTGTCGTGGATTACAACTGGTGCATCGGCTGCCGCTACTGCGAGGCCGCGTGTCCGTATCACGCCCGCCGTTTCAACTGGCAGAAGCCGCAAATCCCGGCAGCGGAGATCAATCCGGACCAAAGCTACCTCAGCAACCGCATCCGGCCTCAAGGCGTGATGGAGAAGTGCACCTTCTGCCTCCACCGCACGCGGAATGGCCGCCTGCCGGCCTGTTTGGAGGCATGTCCAACCGGTGCCCGTGTCTTTGGCGATCTCAACGACCCCGAGTCCGAGATCCGCTGGGTGCTCGAAAACAAGCGCGTTTTTGTCCTCAAGGAGGAACTCGGCCTCAAACCTCAATTCTTCTACTTCTTCGATGAGTGATCCCGCTGTCATCCCTGTGCCCGCCAAGCCCGTGCCCGAATGGCGGCAGTATCTCCGCTTTGCCTGGAACGCCCTCAGCCAGTCCGTCGAGGGCGGCTGGAAGTTCTACGTGTGGATGACACTGCTCACCGCCGTCTTCCTCGTCGGCGCGAACGCCTGGGCCGTCCAGGTGCGCGATGGCATGGCCCTCACCGCCATGAGCGACCACGTCTCATGGGGCCTCTACATCGCGAACTTCACCTTCCTCGTCGGCCTGGCCGCAGGTGGCGTCATGATGGTCATCCCGGCCTATCTTTATCATGACGAGCAGATGCACGACATCGTCATCATTGGCGAGCTGCTCGCCATCGCCGCCATCATCATGAGCATCATGTTCGTCGTGTGCGATCTCGGCCGGCCTGACCGCTTCTGGCACATGCTGCCCGGCCTTGGGAAGTTCAACTTTCCCGTCTCCATGCTCACCTGGGACGTCATCGTGCTGAACGGTTATTTCGCCATCAACGTCTATATCTGCGGCTACCTGCTCTATAAACGCTTCCGCGCCCAGCCGCCCGTGGCGAAGATGTATGTGCCCGCCGTCATGCTCAGCATCGTGTGGGCCATCAGCATCCATACCGTCACTGCCTTCCTTTACTGCGGACTCGGCGGTCGCCCCTTCTGGAACACCGCGCTGCTCGCCCCGCGCTTCCTCGCCAGCGCCTTCGTCAGCGGCCCCGCGTTTATCATCGTCGCCATCCAGATCATCCGCTGGCAAACCGGGCGCATGTTTGGTGAGGGAGCCATCCGCACACTCGTCGGCATCGTCCGCATCACCATCCTCATCAGTCTGCTCATGGTCGTTTCGGAGATCTTCGTTGAGTTCTACACCGGCGGCAGCCACACCGGTGCCGCGAAGTATCTCTACTTCGGCCTGCACGGTCATCACGAGCTTGTGCCGTGGATCTGGACCTCGATCATCTTCACCATCATCGCCGTGGTGCTCTTCATGCAGCCCAAGGTCAACCGCCGGCCCTTCATCCTCAACACCGCCTGCTTCCTCGCATTCACAGGCCTCTGGATTGAAAAAGGCATGGGCATGATCATCCCCGCCTTTGTCCCCAGCACCTTGCACGAGGTCGTCGAATACCGCCCCAGCCTCACCGAATGGAAAATCACCGCCGGCATCTGGGCATTCGGCTTCATGATCTACACGCTGCTCCTCAAAATCACGATCAACATCCACAGCCGCAAACTCAAGGATGCCAGTGGTGCCAGAATGGTCACGCCGGACGACGCACTGGCGATGGCGGACGGAGGCGGGTTGGTGTGAGGATGTTGGAGAGGATCTAAGCCCCAACCGAGGTCTTTGATCGGCAGTCTTGCCCCTGACTCGTATGTGGAAGCGCCTGTCGGAGGCAGGTTTTACCTGTCATGCACATTCTCACCGGCATGCATGGCACAAAAGACAAGAGCGGCACAGTGGATGGCAAGTACGAGCGTCTTGGTGAGCCCATACATGGCGTTTTAATTGTTGCATAAACTCTGCAACTTTTACGCGGGGTTGATGCAATCTCACATCTCACCACCCCCCACACGCCATGATGCTCGCCTCCCCCGATGGATTTGTCGCCCACAGTCTGGCCCCTGACCGCAGGCTCTTAGGAAACAGAAACCGTGTCGTGCGAAGCCATGATGCCGGAGTCACTGGTCTGGAGTTCCCGCCGCATCTCATCGGCGAGCAGCATCACACGGTGATCGATCTGGGCAAAGTGAAGCGCGTGGCGATGATGGTGACGCCGGAAGGCGGCGGCAGCTTCCGCGATGAGGCGTGGGAGGCGGCTTCGACGATCCGCGCCATCCTGCGGCAGCAGGACGAGCCGATGGCGGTGACGATGCAGACCGTGTTTGTGAGGGATCGCGCGGATGTGCCGGTAGCGAGGCAGATTCTCGAAGCGTGCTACGGCGGGCAGATGCCGCTGACGCTCTTTGTCGTGCAGCCGCCGTGCGAGGGACGCGGGCTGGCCATCGAGGCCTGGGCGGTGAACACGAACGCAGCGCAGGTGGAGTATCACTCGGAGGATCTGGTGACGGTGAACTATGACGGACTGCGCTGGATTTATGCGTCTGGCGGCTCACTGCATCTGGAGGGACGCACGCCCTTTGAGCAATCCGCAGAGGCGTTTTCCAGCATGCGGCGTGTGCTGACCCGCGCGGGCGCGGGTTTTCAGGATGTGGTGCGCACCTGGCTCTACCAGGGCTGCATCACCGAGGAAGTCGATGGCGTGGAGCGCTACCGCGAGCTGAACCGTGCGCGCACGGACTTCTTCGCGGGCATCAATTTCGAGCACCGGCCTGTGAAGGTGGCGCACAACGGCCACGCCATTTATCCGGCCAGCACGGGCATCGGCACGCTTTGCCATGGACTGGTCACGGCTTGCATGGCCTTGCAGACGGATCGCGAGGATGTGCAGCTCATGGCGCTGGAGAATCCGCTGCAAACCTCCGCCTTCGACTATCCGAAGGAGTATTCCATCAAGAGTCCGAAGTTTGCGCGGGCGATGGCGGTGCGGGCTGGCGAGTATGTCACGACGTGGATCTCCGGCACGGCGAGCATCGTGAATGCGGAAACAGTTCACAAAGGTGACATCGTGAAGCAGACGGAGCAGACGCTCACAAACATCGAGAAGCTCATCGCACCGGAAAACTTCGCCCGGCAGGGCTGGGCGGACGCAGGTGCGACGTTCGAGGATCTCGCGCGGCTGCATGTGTATGTGAAACGCCCTGAGGACTACGAGGCATGCCGCGCCGTTTGCGAGCGCCGTGTGGGCCATGTTCCCTCCATCTACGCCGTGGCGGATGTGTGCCGCCCGGACCTGCTCGTGGAGATCGAGGGCGTGGCCTTTTCCCGCGTGCGCAAACCCCAATCCCAGCCTCGGACCAGCCGATGATTCGCCATGAAAACCCCATGCCTCTTCTTCCTGCTGGCCGCGATGACCGCGGCCGGAGCGGTTGACGACACGGCACGCAAAAGCACTCCTGCCGCCGCGCCGTCGCCTGCTGTCAAACCTGCGCCTACGCCTTCACCTAAACCAGCGACTCCAAAGGCCAATGCAGCGAAGCCACCGCTGCTCGCCACGGCATCCAAAGCCGCCGCCGTGCCGGTGCTGCCCCCACCGCAGCCGAAACCGAAGCCCAAGGCAGAGCCGCCGCTCTACGAGAGCACATCGCCGGTGAAGGCTGCGGGCGAGATCGACAGGCTCGTGATGGCGAAACTCGCGCCGCTGGGTGTCAAAGCGGTGCTTTGCCCCGATGCGGTGTTTGTGCGCCGCACCTTCCTGGATGTCATCGGCACGCTGCCGACCGCGGCGGAGGCGCGGGCCTTCATCGAGGACACAAAACCGGACAAACGCCGTGCTTTGATCGAGACGCTGCTTCAGCGCGATGAGTTCGCGGTGTATTGGGCCATGAAGTGGAGCGATC
This sequence comes from Prosthecobacter sp., assembly GCA_035438165.1. Classification (GTDB taxonomy): domain Bacteria; phylum Verrucomicrobiota; class Verrucomicrobiia; order Verrucomicrobiales; family Verrucomicrobiaceae; genus Prosthecobacter. Next base: position 1,971 of record DAORHS010000028.1, on the reverse strand, counting down.
TGCTGCGCATCAAGGCGGAGTTTCCGATCAATCTCTGGCCGAACGCAGCCCAAGCCTATCATCGCTGGGTGATGACGGCGATCGAGGACAACATGCCCTACGATCAGTTCACGCGTGAGCTGCTGACATCGAGCGGCAGCAACTTCCGCGTCGGTCCCGTGAACTTTTACCGCGCCATGCAGAACCGTGAGCCGGAGGGCATTGCCTCCGCCGTGGCGCTCACCTTCATGGGCGTGCGAACGGATGCGTGGAAGCCGGAAAAGCTCGCGAGCATGGCGCGATTCTTCACGCAGGTGGGCTACAAGCCGACGAGCGAGTGGAAGGAGGAGCATGTCTTCTGGGATCCGATGGGCACGCACACGCTGGCGGGAAACATCGCGCCTGGAAAAGCCTCCATCGAGGAGATCGGCAAACCTGCTGCGCCTGCACAAGGTGTCGCCACGACGGAAACGCCCGCATTGCCCGCCACGGGCGAGGCGGTGTTCCCGGATGGGAAGAAGATCAAGCTGCCGGAGGATCGTGATCCGCGTGAAGTTTTCGCCGACTGGCTCATCACGCCGAAAAATCCGTGGTTCACGCGGAGCATCGCGAACCGCGTTTGGTCCTGGTTTCTCGGTCGCGGCATCATCAACGCGCCGGACGACATCCGTGAAAACAACCAGCCGTCGAATCCCGAGCTGCTCGCCTATCTCGAAGGCGAGCTGGTGAAGTCGAAATACGATTTGAAGCACCTTTACCGGCTCATTTTGAACTCGAACACCTATCAGGCGTCGTCATTGCTCGGCGACACGAAGCAAGAAGCGCAGGCGCAGTTTGCCCGCTACCCGCTGCGCCGTCTGGAGGCCGAGCTGATCATTGATGCGATCAACAAGATCACCGGCACCACCGAGCTTTACACCAGCGCCATCCCCGAGCCCTTCACCTACATTCCGCAAGGCGAGCCGGCGATGTCCATCGGCGATGGCAGCATCACCAGTCCCTTCCTCGCGCTCTTCGGACGCTCCGCGCGGGCCACCGGCATGGAGGACGAGCGGTCGAACAAGTTCATCGCGCCGCAGTGGCTGCATCTGCTGAACTCCACCCAGATTCAGAAGAAGCTGGAGAGCGGCGCCAGCCTTAGAGACATCATCAATGCGAGGCGCACGCCGCAGAAAACGCTCGACGAGCTTTATCTGACCATCCTCTCGCGCCTGCCGACCTCCGCCGAGGTGGAGCTGGCTCTCTCGTATGGCGAGCCAAAAGAAGGACTGAACAAGGCAGGCAAACCACGCATCGGCAAACGCACCGAGGAGTGGAACGACATCGCGTGGGCGCTGCTCAACAGCAGCGAGTTTTTATTCCGTCACTAACCCCCAACCTCCGAATCACCATGAGCACGTCAAACCTCCATCAAATCGGCATGACATGCAGCCGCTCCACCACGCGACGGGATGTCATGCAGGCCGGTCTCTTCAGCACGGCGAGCGTGTTGTTTTCAAACACACACGCCGCCACCGCGCCAGCACCGCAGGCATTGCCTGCCGCACCCTTCAAAACGAAGGCGAAATCCGTCATCCAGGTCTTCCTGTGGGGCGGCATGTCCCACAACGACACCTGGGACCCGAAACCGGACGCGGGCTACGATTACAATGGCCCGATGAAGGCTCCGCTCTCCACCAACGTGGCTGGCATTCAACTCAGCGAGTGGTTTCCAAAACTCGCGCAGCAGGCGGACAAGTTTTCACTCATCCGCAGCATGACGCATGGCAACAACGGCCACGAAACCGCCGCCTACCTTGTGCAGACCGCGCATCAGCCCGGCGAGCGTTTGGCGTATCCGAGCGTCGGCGCGGTGTTTTCGTATTTTCGCGGCAAAAACTACAAAGGCGTGCTCCCGCCCTATGTGGTGCTCACGCAGCCGCAGGGCCGTTTTTCGGAAGAAGGCTTCCTTGGGGCCAAATTGAAGCCTTTTGCCACTGGTGGCGATCCAAA
>DAORHS010000027.1:0-14644 GCA_035438165.1 Prosthecobacter sp. | reverse complement strand
AGATAAAGCGGATCCGTCAGCGCCCGGAGCGGCGAACCGAAGCCGAACGTGATCAGGGCAAACACCAGCCACCAGGCAGTCATGCCACGAATGCACCAGCGGTTCACAGCGCCGGCACCGGTGCAGCCGCGAACCACGAGCAGCAGCCCCAGACAAAACAGGACGCTGTCCACGATGTGCAGCAGATGGTAGCGCCAGTGGGAGCCGAACTCGCTCAGTTCATCGCGGGTGCGATACTGGGCCAGTTCGATCCACGTCTCACGCCGGTCGAGTTGCAGCCACGTCAGCAGGATCGCTGCCACCGCCATGAAAAGAGCGGCCAGGCCGGCGCGGTGGCGTAGTTTTGACAGTCGTTCCGAACGCTCCGGACCGCGGTCCGCCCCCAAAGGCGAATGCAGGCAGGCAAGAATCCCCAGTGCGAGGGCGATGAGGGTGTTCACAGGCAGCTCGCGTACGAAATGCCGGAAGTAAAAAATGGTTTCCGTGAGGGTGTAGCGACCGTTTTCGTGAATGATGGCAGGAAACAGATTCCAGGCCCCATGACGCACGGCGAGCAGCGCATACGATCCCGCCAGCACCACCACGGGGCAGCCCAGCAGAATGAAGATGACCACACGAATTCGTCCGGCTTGCGGAAGCCTGAAACCGGCGTCGCTCATGGCTGGTTCTGTTCCTGCACCAGCGCTGCCACTGCATCATGCCCCAGGCGCAGCATGTCATGCGTGTGGGTGTAGCGGAACTCGCCGTTGCGTCCGAGAATGGTGAGGTTTTCGAACTGGGACGTCGCGTCCAGGATTCGCCCCACAACCGCCTGAATGCCGGCCTCGAGCACCGGGTAGGCGTTTGGAATGCGCTTCACACAGCCACCTGCCAGCTCATCCTCACGGTACCAGCCGCAGGCCTTGAGTTTCTCCGCAGTGAGGCGGACAAGTTCGTGGTCATCCTGCTGCCAGACCGCATCAGTGGAGTGGCATGGGATTTCCACCGCCAGCATGGTGCGCCCTGCGGGGGCCATGGCGGCGCTGCGGTTCCGGGGCTCATACACACGTGTCATGGGAAACCCCGGGTCAGGAAAATACACCGACCCGACGCGCGTGACCGAAGGCTTGTTCAAATAGAGGGCTACAAGCACCACATGGCGAAACTTCAAACGCGCGATGTCATCCTCAATCGAGGCCGGCAGCGCAGGCGCAAGCAGCCTGGCTGTCAGCGACAGTGGCAGGGTGCTGATGACCTTCGTCACCGGAATGGTTTCCTCTCCATTGATCTGCACCGCATGAATGCGGCGGCCGTCATGCTGGAAACCCGTGACCCGTGCACCGGTCCGCAGGCGCTCGTGGCCGCAGGAGGCGGCCAGTTTTTCCGCGATCATGCCAAAACCAAGCCTCGGGTAGTAGAAGTGGCCGTCGAGGTGCGCTGATTTGGCATGCCTGCCACGAAAAGTCTCCAGCAGGAAGGTGCGCAGATCCAAACCTTGAAGACGTTTGCCGGAAATCGACGGACAAAGCTGCGAGCCCGGCAGCCCCCACAGCTTTTCCGAGTAGCCCAGGAGGAAGCGACTGGCGATGTCACGACCGTAGGCGCGGACCGCGTGGTGCTCGAAAGATTCGAGCGATTCGCGCTTCGTGAAGCGGGCGGAAAGCAGGTCGCCAAGAGCACGCAGGCTGTTACGCACGCCAAGAGCACGAACCAGGTTGAGTGGCGACAGCGGAAAATCGACAAACTTCCCCTGATGATAAATCCGGCTCGGGATGTCACACTCCAGCAGTTCATCACCGAGCAAAGCCTTGACTTCACTCGTCATGGCATGGTCACGGTCATGAAACCGATGCGCGCCTGAATCAAACCGGAATCCGTCTTCGACAAAAGTCACCGCATTGCCGCCGAAGCGGGAAGAAGCTTCCAGAAGCTGAAAATCGAGACCGGCCTTTCGCGCGAAATGGCCCACCGCAAGACCGGCGGGACCGCCGCCGAGGATCACCAGGCCGCAATCCTTCTGTGAATCGCTGGATGATGAGCTGTTTGTTTTATCGGGGGGCTCCAAAGGCATCTGAGGTATGTCACTTATTGGCCTGCATGTTCAAGAGAAGATCGTCTCCCTTCTGGATGGATCTTCCGCAGGCCATGTTCAGAGTCCTTCCGAAATGCCCGCCGACCTTTCCACAACCCCAACGCCCGGCTAAACCTCCGGACACCTGCGAGCTGTTTCCCTGAGCATTGCCTTCCGCGTTCGCGACTACTTGCACCCCGTCCTGATCGAACGCCATGACGCTGACCGGCCCCTTCGATGCAAACGAGCGTGGCACACTGCGCCTCCAGCGACCTGATCCGGGGGGAATGGCGGCAAGCTGAGCACGGTGATCCCGCTACAAACCTTCGCGGCGGGGCTTGCACCTTGGTTTTTAACCGTTGAACCATGCACTTGATGTCACCCGGTGTGTCCGTAATAGCACGAAACCGTACCCGGCTAATTCTGACCTTGAGCTTATGGCGATCGACTTCCGTATTCGTGACTTTTTTCATCCCCTCCTGATAGGGCGTCTCTGGCGCGAGTTTGAACGGAACCAGTGGCTGGCACCGGAAGAGCTGCAACACCGGCAGGAGACACGCCTGCGGACCATCATCGACCGGGCCTATGAAACGGTGCCTTATTACCGGAAGCTGTTCGACACGACGAGGCTGAAGCCTGCGGACATCCGGACGGTGGACGATCTGAAGAAACTGCCGGTTCTGAGCCGTGCGGCGGCGAGGGAGGCGGGAGACGCGCTGCACGCCTCCTGCAGCCGCGGACTGCACCCGGTGGAATACCACAGCAGCGGCACCTCGGGCACTCCATTTGCCATGCTGCACGACAAGCATGCGAATGCGCTCGAGTTTGCGTACTACTGGCGGCACTGGCGCTGGGCGGGCTACCGCCTGGGAGACTCGTTCGCGGATTTGGGCTCGTTCTACTTTCTCACCCACCAGTCCGACGCCACGCATGCCTGGCAGCCGCATCTGCGGCGCCTGAACCTGAGCAGCCATCAGGTTTCGTCTTCCAACGCATCCGTGATGGCACGTGAACTGGAACGCCACGGGTGCAAGGTTTTGAAAGGCGTCGCTTCAACGGCCTACCACTTCGCGCTCAGCATGCGGGAGGCCGGCATCCGGCCGTGGCCGCTTCGCGCGGTGATCTCCACCGGGGAGATGCTGCCGCCGCATCAGCGGGCATTGATCGAGGAAGTGTTCGGCTGTCTGGTCTTTGACTCCTACGGTCACATGGAGAGGACCGTGGCCGTCTCGCAGTGTGAGAAAGGCGGGCGACATGTGAACAGCGACTATGGCGTGCTGGAGTTCGCCAACATCCGTCCGTCACCCGATGGCACGACCTTGCTGGCGGAAGGGATTGGCACAGGGCTGCACAACCGCGTCATGCCGTTCATCCGTTACGAAACAGGAGACACCTTTGAACTTTTTCGTGAGCCACAGTCCTGTCCGTGCGGACGCACTTTCCCGCTGGTGAAGGCGATTCATGGGCGACAGGAGGAGTGTGTGGTGACTCCGGAGGGACGCTTTCTCACCTCGCTCTTCATGCTGCCGGAATTCGTCGCCGGCCTGCACGAAACTCAGTTCGTGCAGGAGCAGGCGGATTCGTTGGTCATCCGCGTGGTGGCCGGGAGCGCGTTCGACGCGGCCCAGGAAGAGCGGTTGAAATCCTTCACGCAGAGACTCACGGGCCCATCCATGCGAGTGCGCGTCGCGAGATGTCGGCGGGATGATCTGATCCGCGCCGGCAGCGGCAAATTCCACACGGTCATCCCGTTACGACCGGCTGTTAACGGGGCTCCAGCGGCCGTCGGAAGTCTCGCCGCCAGGAGCCCAGCTTAAAACGGCTGATCATCGCATACGGCACAAATCCCGCCTTGGCATGAGCCCGCAGCGCGGGCTCGTTTCCCGGCACCGTGGCGCGAATCACACGGCGGAAACCGTCTTCCCGAAAGCGGCGCAGCATCTCGACGCTCAGCACGGGCGCGATGGAATGACCGCGGAATGCCGGATGCGTGAAAGCGCCACGCAGATACACCTCCTCAGGTGACAGGGGCATTTCCAGCTCCAGATAGCCGATGCGCGCACAACCGGTGCTGGCCCACATGACTGAAACCAGCTTTCCGTCCACGCGTGCGGAGAGGCAGCGCTCACCCCGCTGCAGCCGGGTCACGACTCCCCCGACCACGGTATCAGGCACCAGAGTCGCGTAGTCTGCCTCCTGTTCGGGAACCAGCCAGTCGATCATGAGCGGCAGGGAGGCGCGGAGTTCCGGCAGGGGATCGTGCAGCGACCGCTGCAAAAGAAAAAGACGGCGATACCCCAAAGCACCCAACGACCGCGTCAGGAAGCTTTGCCAGCCTTCATGCCGGATCACCCGCCACACGCGCCAGAGAAAGCTTTCACTCATGCAGACCGGGGTCGGTTCTTGTTGTAGAAACCAAGCCGGCCGAATGCAGACGGCTTCATCACGGGACGTTCGAAGAAGGCGGCCAGTTCATGGATGCGACGGAGCAGTTGCATGTTCGTGGCCAGGCGGTTCCGGCCTGCGTCGAACCACAGATTGTCCTCCAGCCCGACCCGCACGCCGCCGCCTTCCAGAATGCCCAGCATGTTGGCCCGAAGCTGGGATTTGCCGATTCCCGCCAGGGACCAAAACGCCCCGGACGGCAACTGGTTGATCAGCAGACCGACCTGCAGAAGATCGTCCTGCGCCGTGGCGACGTTGCCGACCAGAAGGTTGAAATAGAACGGCGGTTGCAGGACCGACCTGCCGATCAAGAACCTGGCGTAGTTGACCATGCCGCCGTCGAAACACTCGAGCTCCGGCTGCACGCCATGGCATTTCATTTTTTCCACCAGTTGTGCCACCATGTCAGGACTGTTCACGCTGGGCTCCTTGGGAAAGTTCATCGAGCCCAGGGTCAACGAAGCCATGTCCGGCTCCAGTTCGAGCACTTCGGAACGTTGCTCGAAAGCAGGAAACGTCCGCCCGCTCAAGGAGGCGCAGATCACCAGGTCGGGGCAGTGCCGGCGCACGCCTTCAAAGATCTCCGCGTAGATCCGGTTCTCGTACGCAGGCCTGCCGTCAGGATGCCGTGCGTGCAGATGGGCCAGGGTGATTCCGGCCTCGCAGGCGGCATGTACTTCCTCGATGATCTCCGCCGGTGACACCGGGACATGTGGCGTCATCTCTTTGACCGGGATCATTCCCGTCGGGGTAAAGTTGATGATCAGCTCCTGCATCCTGTGCTCCGTTTAGCACGAAGTCCTTTAAAATCAAAGGACTCACATGCGGGTTTCCTGCGATCTCTGAAAAAGCAATCAAGTGACGACACGCAGACCTTCCCAGCCGCGCTCGAGCATGCCGCACTCATCACACGCGATGTCCCCAGCATTGCAGTGCGGGATGTCGCAGCGCACGGGCCGTCCTTGAAGGGCGAGGACAATCCGCCGCAGACGTTCGGTGCTGCGTCCCTTGATGAGCACGACGTCGCCTTCACGCAGTTCATCGCGCAGCAGGCTGGCGATTTGAAGCACACCCGTCTCCGATGTGAGAGTGGTGATGGAGGCCAACGGCATGCCGGCCTTGACGGCCCCCCGGACCATGTCTCGCGCTCTTCTGGAGCCAACGAAGATGGCGCGCGAGGCGATCCGGCCCATGCACATCCCCAGCTCGCGATACAGCCGGTGCTGGTTTCCGGAGGGTTCGCTCACTTCACCGAATACGACCATGCGCCGTTGAGCCGGGATCTGTTCGAGAGCCTCCAGCGCGGCCAAACAACTTTCCTGCGGCGACTTGAATTCATCACAAAGCAACCAGGCGCCGTTCTCCAGTCGCAGCGGCTGCATGCGGCCCCGGACGGGTTTCACGGACTCCAGCGCACCAATCGCCGTGTCGAGGTCGATGCCTTCGGCCATCGCAACCGCCACGGCGGCCAGCAATGGATAAACCATGTGCCGCCCATGGAACAGGCACCGCATCGGACGCCGCCGCCCGCCGACACATAACGTGAAGCGCAAACCATGAGGCCAGTCAAAGACAAGGTCTTCCGCACGCACGTCATTGGAGGCATTGAAGCCATAGAAAATCGTGCGGGCTGTCGTCTCTCCTTTCATCCAGACAACATGGGGGTCATCGCCATTGAGCACGGCGAGACCGTCAGGCGCCAGGGCGCGCACCATGGCGGCCTTCTCCCAGCGGGTGACTTCCAGCGTGGGCAGCGACCGGTTGTGATCGCTGGCGATGGAAGTCACCACCGTCACCTGCGGACGCAGGAAGCGGGCGTACTGCTTCATCTGCCCGGGCTTGGCGATGCCCACCTCGAACACTGCCCGCAATGCTCCCGGACGCAGCCGCAGCAGCCGCCACGCGACGTCGCTCCAGGAATTTTTGCTGGCCCTCCCGTCCTGAGGCAGTCCCAGCACGGCGGCGACGGTGCAATGAGTCGAGGTCTTGCCGAGCGAGCCGACCACGGCAACGATGCGCGTCTTGCGCACCACAAGCCGACGATACAACACGGCCAGCAGGGCGAACAACGGAAAGCTGACATAATTCCACGCGTCCGCGTACTTGTACCGGCCTACGGGCGTTCGTAGAAGATCGAAGAAGTCGCGGAAGCGGTAAGGCATGCGGAGTCAGCCATTAATGACATGTCCGCCCCCTTTGGCGAAGCCTATTCCCCCACCTTCAGGCGAAGCGGAGACCCAGTCCGGACATCCGGCCACGGAGATGCTCGAGGTGAGCCGGATCTCGCGCGACGAAAATGACCTCCATGCGCAAGGCACCCGCCGGTCCAATGCCGAATCGGTTCAAAACGCTGGGCAGAATGCCGCCCTGCTCGAGTCTCGATGCATCCAGCAAATCCATGCCGAGCCGCTGCCGGATCTGGCGCATGCTCCTCACCGCCCCCAGCAGGACCATCCATTCAAACTGCCAGACAAAACGCCGGCCTGTCCGTTCGCTGAGATCCGTCACCACGGACCACGGGCGCATGGTGTTGGTCAGGCGGATGTTGGGATCTGTCACGACAAACCGCAGCCCTTCCGGGCCGCGCATGAGAAAACCGTCCACACCGGCCGGAGCATCCTCATACCCTGCGGCACTCAGCCACCTGCTGAGTCCTGGCAGGCTCGCCTGAATGGCTCCGCATTCCTCGTCCGACAATAGTTGAACGCACCGTGCGCCACGAAAGCCGAATCCGTGCATGATCTGATCTGCAGCCACAACGGGCGCAAACCGTCCGGCTTTGACATAACCGTGCAGGCTGATGTTTCTCCCCTGCTTCGAGAGCGGGACAAACGGCAGGACCAGCACCGGACCGCTCACGCTCAAACGTCCCCATGTCCGGCGCGCCTGCCTCAACGTTCGCGCATGTTCGAGGCCGAAGCCGCCGGCTCCATGGACAGTCCGCAGCACACAGCCCTCGCCGTGCAGAGCATTCAACTCGTGAAACGCAGACGGCAGATCCTCCCGTGTGGCGGAAATGCGCATCGGCAGGGTGTCAAAACCGTGGACATGCCCCGCCTCGGAGAGAGAGGCCTTGTCATTGAGAGCCGCATAGGTTTGCGGCGCAGGGCCGGCCCCCACGCATTCCAGACCCAGCCGCGCCGCCAGTTCCGCTGCAATGGCGTCCTTGTATCGAAAGAAGACGCCCTTCAACGAGGCATCGGCCCGCAGTTGCTCAATGAGCGCATCGTCCTGTAGAACGGAGACCGCCAATGAGATGCGCGGACGATACACCGGGCAGACAACACGCTGCGGACCGAGTCCCAAAGAGCGATGGTAGGCCAGCAGTTCCGGCGCGGGAGACGTGGCGGCGACCATGATGGGACTCACACTGACACCCTGGCCGCGTCCAGGGTCATTGAAACGATTGACGGGGGCTCCAAACTCGCCGTCACCCCCATAGAAGTGCAAAACATCCCGGCGGCGCAGCACGTCCATCAGTTCCTGCGCCGCCGCGACATCCGTGATGCCGGTCTGCGCCCAGACAGGCGCTGGCGTGGAATTGAGATCAGGAGGAAGCATTGAAAACGGGCGCAGTGTGCGCGTAAGCCGCTCGCAGGCCAGAGAAAAACAGGCATCACACGCTGAGAGATGGATTTGAGCTGCATCATCGGTATGCGTGATAACGCCGTGGTCCCAATCATCGAACAACATGTGAAACGACTCCTGTCGTTGCTGCTCCCCGTGACCAACTGGCGCGTCCCGGTGTCTTTGCTGCGCGGCAGTGCCCGGTCTTCCGGGCACCCGGTGACCTTGCTGACGGCAGGCAATCCGCGGGTGAGCGACTACATCGCGCTGCGTCTCTTTGAAGAGGAGCCCGAGATCGAGCCGGTGGGTCAGATTCCTCTGTGGAAGCTGGCGAAGACGCTGGACCGGCTCCAGGCGTCCGCCGATCTCGCCGTCGTCGGCGTGGACCGCCACACTGCACGATGTTTTTTTGACCGTTCTTGGCTGGCATCTCCTGCCTGGATCGCCTCATGGATGCCCGTACCGGTGGATTTTCGCACATTCGTCCGCGCCAATTCCCGTGTGGAAGGAGATGTGCGTGTGGTCAGGAAGCACCAATACGAACGCAAAGTGTCCCATTCAGACACTGACTTCGATGCCTTCTACGATCGCTTTTATGTACCTTACATCTCACAAAGACACGGTACGCTGGCCCATCTGCGACCGCGATGGAGTCTGCGGCGGCAGTTCAAACGCGGAGGCATCCTGTGGATCCATCGTGACGGGGAACGGCAGGCAGGTGACATCATTCAGGTGAACGGTCAAACACTGCACCGGGTGGCCCTCGGAGTTGCCGATGGAAGACTGGACCTGCTGCAGCAACGCGCACTCGCCGCCCTCTACGTCCACTCCATCGGCCATGCGCGTGACGTAAACTGCACGAAGATCTTCCTCGGTGGCAGCCGCTCCTGTTTGTACGACGGCGTGTTTCAATACAAGCGAAAATGGGGTGCGGTCGTCTGCGAACATCCCGGGGTCAACTATCGCATGCTGCTGCGCTGGAAACGTCTGGAGGGACCAGTGGCGGAGTTCCTCTCCCACTCCCCGGTCATTCATTACGACGGGCCGCAACTTTCCGGCTTGTGGTGTTGTCCTCCCGAAGTCTGCCGCAGCACCGACCTCTTTGAGAAGGAGATCCGCTACACCCACTCCCCCGGACTGCGCCGCCTGCGTGTGTTGCTGCCGGGTGATCCGCCGCCAGGATACGTGTGCCCGCCCGACGTTGAATTGATCAACCTGCAGACACACGCCGGTTCAGGACCCGAGATGCTCAACTCCAAGGACTGACTCACGCCTTCGCCACTGCCGGGCGCAGCGGCTGCGCGCCGGCGCGTGGTTTGGTGAGTTTCAATTCAGCCGTGCGCGAACCGACCGTGGATTCAACGGTTGAAACGGCGGATGAACCGATGCCCATGGCGGCCAGGGTGCGTTCGGCCTGGGTCACGCTGCCGTTCCATGAGGTCACCACGGGATAGACCTGAGCAGTGTTGGCGAGATAAACTTTGCCACGTACCAGTTCCTCCGGCGGGCGCAGCTTCATCTGATTGAGTTTATAAATCGGCTCCACGAAGGGTGCGCGGAAGATGTGCGTGGACTCGATGTCGCCATCCTGAAGCTGCGGGAAGAGTTCCTGCAATGCAGGAATCCAATAGGCGCGGATGCATTCATCACTGACGCTGAAGCGCTCATCTCCGCGGTGGAGATACTTGGTGAGATACACCACATGCCGGTGGCCGCGATCAGCGGTGTCGGTCAGCGTCGAGGTTTCGACGACACCGTCGAAGGGATGCACATTCCCGGGGGTCGCGACCCAGTAATGAGTGGTCAGGGGCTTTTTGAGGAAGAGCAGGCAGTTGATCACGCCCTGATAATCCGTGGTGGTGTCGAGCGGTGGCATCTCGCGGCGCATGGCGGGCCCCACGAGCTTTCCCACCTGCGGAGTCGGCAGGGTGATGACGACCTGGTCAAAGCCCTCCGTGCCGGCGGAGGTGGTGACGATGGTGCGCCCGTCGGCATCGAGATCGACGGTCTCAACGGCGGTGTTGAGGCGGATTTCAGAACCAAGAGCGTGCAGCACACGGGCGAAGGTGTCGGTGATGTGCTTGTAGCCGCCTTTGATGTAGCCTTTGCACTCGCCTTTCGATTCACCCTTCTCACGGTTGAAGCGGGTCCAGAACCAGAGCGCCGGCACGTCATGATGGCGGTCACCAAATTTGGCCTCCAGCATGGGCCGCCAGAATTTCGCAAACGCACGGTCGCCAGAGAGACGCGTGAGCCATTTCACGGTGGTGACCTGGTCGAGGCCCTTGTCCGAAACGAGACGGCCATACAAGCCGGTGATGCCGACACGAATGCGGTCGATGAAACGCAGCGGCGCAAACTTTAGCAGATCGACCGCGGTGTTGAGCGGGAAGAAGCGCCCCTCATGCGCATAGGCGAAGGTGGTGGGCTTCCAGTACACCTCGTTGCGAATGCCCAGCGTCTCCAGCACTCGCAGCAGCGGCCCGTCGCTCGGCAGCATGCAGTGGTAGAACTTTTCAAACGTCCGGCCTTCGTGCTCGAAGAACGTCCCAAGGCCGCCCAGTTGCTCCGAACCCTCGATCAACGTGACCCGATGCCCCTCCTGCGCGAGACGCAGTGCGCAGGTGAGACCGGAGATGCCGCCGCCGAGGACGGCGACTGATTTTGTTGGTGAAGGCATGGCGGAGAGGATGCGGTGGTTTGGATGAGGCGGAGAGGAAAATGACGAATGACGGATTCAGAATGACGAATGAAGCCCGGATGTCGAAGTTCGAAGGGCCAGGCAGTCTGGGGTAACGAGTTCGGGCTTCGTCATTGATTCGTCATTCTGCATTCAGGTTTCGTCATTCCAGCTTCGCCCGCATCACGCGCGGCTGCGGACCTGCGAGCGGAGTTCGTGCAAAGACGGCTCCTCGGCTTGCGGCAGCACTTCCCTGGCCCAGTATTTGCCGATGACATTGAAGTAGCGGCGGATGGTGCGCATGATGCGCATCTTGCTCACGCCCACCTTGAGGTCATAACGCAGCGTGTATGGAATCTCAACGGCACGTGCGCCGACCCAGCGCAGGCTGAGCAGAAGCTCCAGCATGCAGGCGAAGCTGGACTCCTCGATGAATTTCGGACCAGAAGTCTTGATGAGGCGGCCGAGCGTGAGACTGCGATAGGCGCGGAAGCCGGTGGAGTAGTCCCGCACGTTGCGATACGGCAGCAGGGTCTTCATCATGGCAAAGCAGCCCCAACTGAGCACCTGGCGGAAGAACGGCACACCCTGCACCACGCTGCCCGCCTGGAAGCGCGAAGCGATGACGACATCCGCATCGCCCTCCTGGATCACCTTCACCATGTCTTGGATGTAAACCGGGTTGTGCGTGTTGTCGGAATCCATGACCACGACGACATCGCCGATATGCCAGCCCTCACGCAATCCGGTCTGAATGCCTTCGCCGAGCCCCTTGTTCACCTCATGCTGGATGAGCTTCAGCGGCATGATCTTGGCCGCTTCGCGGGCGATCTCCGCAGTGCGGTCCTTCGAGCCGTCATCCACCACCACCACCGTGTATTTGAAAGGCATGTCCGCGAGGGTAATGCGGATGTTTTCAAGGAGACAGGGCAGATCCTTCTCTTCGTTGTAGGCGGGGAGGACGATGGCGACTTCGTTGACCTGGGTCGGTGTTTTCATGTTTATGCGCATGTGGATGTTGAGTTAAGCAGGCTGGGTGGAAAAGCGGGCGGATGTGGTGCCAGGCAGGACGGAGGAGGAGGCGTGCTCGCTCATGGTGCCCGGCCGCCAGTGCCGTTGCAGGCTGCGGACAGTGTGCTCGACGAGGGCGATCTTCTTCTCCGCGGCGAGTTTCATGCCGGGAAAGAAGCTCATCTCCGGCACATCCCGGTCATCGAGAAAATCCGTGGGATGCAGTAGCAGTGACGGCGCCACGCCACGCACGTGGCAAAGTGTGACCGCCGTGTTCCAGTAGAACCTGGCGAGCCCTTCGGACTTTTGCGCCAGAAACATCAGGTAAGTTGTATGCATCGGCAGGCGCAGCAGCGGCATCGTGGTCACCGGCACTTCGACAAGGCCGTTTTCCCAGGCGAAGGGCTGCAGCGTGCCAAACGCATCGCTGAACTTGCCGTAGAGGCCTTTGCGCTGCTCCTTCTCCTCAGCAGAAAGCCGTGAGTTCAGAAAAAAGAACAGACGCGCCACCGGACCGAGTGCGCTCGGAAAAATGGAAGCGTCGTAGGCATAGTCGCGCTCGGCGAGCACTTCACGCACCAGCGGGGAGGTGCTGAAGCCGGGACCACGGAAGCCGCGCGTCGTTTTGCCCGTGGCGGAGGCGATGGCGTTCTCGGCATCGCGAATTTCCTGATGGAGCTGCTCGCGGCTGTACAGGTGCAGCCAGGGCTCGTGCATGAACGAATGATTCGCGATCTCATGCCCGGCTGCGGCGATGCTTTTCAGCGCCGCACGATTGGACTCCAGGGTCGCATCCTGGCCCACGATAAAGAACGTGATGCGCTGACCGCAGCGCTCGAGCGTGTCGAGGATGCGTGGCACGACCAGATCCAGATAGCTCGGAAAACTCTCCCACCCGGAAGCGCCCTGAGTTTTCAGGTAGCTCCAGAGATTGTCGAGATCGAGTGAGATGCTGGCGGCGGGCTTCATGAGACGTGGAAGGAAGAAACTCAGGCCGCGAGACGCATCGGCTTGGCGGTGGAGCACGTGCTTTGGGCACCCAGAAGCAGATCGCAGATGCGCTCAGCGGTCTGACCATCGCCAAACACATCCCGGGAGCGGCTGGCGTTGGCGTGCCAGACTTCATCGATCAAGGAGGTGCGCAGCATTTCACGCAGACGTTCAGGAGATTCACCCACAAGACGCGCGACGCCACACTCGACGGCCTCAGGACGCTCCGTGTTTTCACGGAGAACGATCATCGGTTTTCCAAGCGCCGTGGCCTCCTCCTGAATGCCGCCGGAATCGGACACGATCAGCCAGGTGCCGGAAAGGAGGTGCACAAAGTCACGATAGCCCATCGGATCGGTCAGACGGATGCGCGGATGGTGGTCGAGTTCGGCAGCGACGGCGGCACGCACATTCGGATTCGGGTGAACCGGGAAGATCATGCACAGGTCCGGCTCGCTCTCGATAAACTCGCGCAACGCACGCAGATGCTGGCTCATGGTCTCGCCAAAGTTTTCGCGACGATGGGTGGTGACCAGCACCAGGCGCTTTCCAGCCGCCCACTGCTGCATGAGTTCCACTGTTTTGCTCGGCCGTGTCGTTGCCAGCGTCTGACGCAAGGCATCAACGACGGTGTTGCCAACCAGATGAATCGAATCCGCCGCCACTCCTTCGTCCAGCAGCGTGCGACGATTGCGCTCCGTGGCGGCAAAGTGATAACCGGCGATCTGCCCCACCAGACGGCGATTCATTTCTTCCGGAAAGGGGCTGAGCGGATTTCCCGAGCGCAACCCGGCCTCCAGATGGCCCACAGGGATGCCGCGATTGAAGGCTGCCAGCGATCCCATCACCGCCGAAGCCGTATCCCCCTGCACGAGCACCAAGTCGGGTTTTTCAGAGGCCAGCACCGGATCCAGGCTCTCCAACAGACGGCTTCCGAGCGCGTTGAGGCTCTGTCCAGCCACCATCGCTTCCAGATTGTGATGCGGACGGATGCTGAACAATTCGAAGAGCGGTTGCAGCAAGTCCGTGTGCTGGCCGGTGTTCACCGTGACGAGACCTGCCCCCCGGCTTTCCAAAGCTTTGATCATCGGCGCGAACTTGATCAATTCAGGGCGAGTGCCGAGGCAAACAAGAACCTTGGAAGGCCTAAAAGCGGAGCCATTGGTTAAATTCATAATTACTATGATAAACCACCATTTACCACAGGCAAGCCCATTTTATGAAAATTATCTCTTTTGCGGCTTAATTGACCGAAGGGACTCATTTTTGAGAATCCCGGGGGCCGCGTCCCCAAGTTGATGGCTCATCATTCCAACTTCAGACGCAGGTGTTTTGAGAGCACCGCAGCGACACCCAGGCCGATCCAAGGCCAGATCACCACGGTGTAGCGTGGCAGCCCCGGCAACAGGCTTGTGCCACCGAGATAGATGAATGACACCACAGACAGCGCCACGAGTTCCAGCGGAAGTGTGCGCCAGAACTTCAGCCCGATGCCCAGAGCCGCCAGTACGAGCAGCAGGAGGGGGCCGTTCACCAACACCAGCACCCCAGTGATCAGTTCCTCCGGCAAAAAGGAACGCGGAGAGCCGAAGACGAGACGGCTCCAGTTGCAGAGCCAGTTTTTGAGCACCCCCTTGGGATTAGCGCGGATGTTTTCGAATGCTTTTGCCCTGAGTACCGCTTCGCGTTCCTTCACTGGCAGATAGAAATTGGCCTGGTAGAAGTCGCGATGACCTCGTGCGACAAGTTCCGGCATGTTCTGCGCCTCCTCCTCGGAGAACCAGTGGCCGTTTTCACCTTCATGCGTGCTGGTGGCCCAGTAGAGCAATTCTCCGCCATTGGTGGACCAGCAGGGAAAATCCCCGGTTTTCGACTGCGTGTAGGCCAGCCAGGGAACGCAC
>DAORHS010000026.1:0-14648 GCA_035438165.1 Prosthecobacter sp. | reverse complement strand
CCACGCTCGGTTACACGAATACCGTGAACCCCAACTCCAATGCCCCGGCCTTCTTCGGGCAGCAGCGTTCAGGCGTCGTTCCTGGCGTGACCGTTCGCGGCAGCGCCTCCTTCCCGGTGCGTCATTGACGCAAAAAAGGGCGGACCTGTCTCCAGATCCGCCCGAAGGAAAAAATTAAAAAGCCGCTGATCAGATCAGGCCGGCTTTTTTCAGCGTGACGTAGGCACCGTTCTTGTCGAGCGTCTTGAGCGCACGTGCGGTGAGCTTCACTTCGACGAACTTGTTCAGCTCAGGGATGAAAATGCGCTTCTTGCGGAGGTTTGGCAGGATGACACGCTTCACACGCTTCGTGATGTGACGACCGATACCGCCTTCTTTCTTGGCTTTACCGCTGCGATGGATGTGGTGGCCGCGGGTGACGCCGACGCCGGTGATTTGACAGATGGTGGCCATGATGAAGTTCTGGGGAAAAATTGGGGCGCGATACTAGCCGAGGACTTCGGGGCGTCAACCAAAAGTCTGGCTTTCGACCTCTCAACGCCCCGGGCGCCCCACCATGAGGCAGGTCGTCTGGGGATTGATGAGGTAGCCGATGCCGAAGTTCAACGGTTTCACGTGATGTCGCCCCGAGGAGTAGGCGGCGACCAGATCTGGCTGCTGACAGCCCGAGAAGATGCTCAATGTGCCGCGGTAGTTGCCATAGAGCCAAAGGTTCCAGCCGTAGCGGTTGAAGTCCCGGTATGGCACCCCTGACGGATCTTGCACGATGGCGCTGCTGTGGCGCAGGAGGTAGTCCCGGATGTTGGAAAAGCCGCCCTCATGCATCAGATAGGAGGCGCTTTTCAAGAACGCCGGCACTCGGCCCAGACGTGAGACGAAGGTCAAAAACGGCCCGCCAGCGCTCACCCCGCTGTTGGACAGATCCTGTCGGAAGTAAAACACCCGCTTGGAACTGCCGAAACCGCTGCGGCAGCGGATCATGAGCCCGGTGTTGCCCGAGGAGCCGGCCAAGGTGACGTTGCCGGCACCGTCCAGGCGCACGGTATCGACGGAATCGACCGTGTGCCCTGTCCGCGCCATGAAGGCCATCAGCAGGGGCAGCACGCCGCGAAAACGGGTGGCCTGCAGATCGCTGCGCATCTCGGTCGTGATGAAGTACCCGCTCTGCATGATGGTCGAGACGGCGTTGTGCAGCCCTGTCAGGCCGTTGTCGATCTCCGCCTGAGAGAGAGTGCTCAGACGCGGCAGGGGTTCCGCCGGTTCCAGTCCGCAGAGCACATAGGTCTCCGCCGAGGGAAACAGGGCGCTTGCAAAGAGAAAGTCCGGTCCGCTGAACGGGTAAAACATGGCGTTCGCATTCCTGATGTCGCCAATCTCCGAACTCGCCCAGGCCTGCAACGGCCCGCGATGGGCGTTCTGGTGCGTCGCCCAGAGGTTGTCCATGCGCAGTTTGTGGGCGCTCACCGCCGAAGTCTGGCTGTAAGACGAACTCATGCCGGCAAACAGGCGCGCGATGTCGTTGATGGAGCCCGAATGCGTGGGAACGTTCATCGACACGGCCCCGTTGTAGAGCGGCCGGTTGTCCGAACTTTGCGCACGACGGACATTGCCACCCGCGATGGCACCCAGAACGCTGTTCCATTGGCTCACCCGGTTCGCCGCCGAGTAATTTCGGAACGCCTCGTCGGGCAGGGCGCAGGCCACGATCAGCAGCGCCGCCAGCAGCCCGCCTGTCGCCCGGTAAAGAATGGAGAGATCACGATTTCGTAGAGCCATCATAGAACGGCGAGCGTACCAGACGGAATCCGACCTCCAAGAAACTCTTTATAGACTCTGACAGGTTTATTTCCGATTTAATCTAGTCGCTATAAAAATTCAGCGCCATTGTTGCAGAGCGCTGAATATTTAAGCTCGATCCGCTCCTTGTCCTTACTTCGGTTGATGCATTCCGATGCAGTGAAACGCACCCCCTTCGGTGACGAGATCCTTGGCCATCATGGAAATGACTTCGCGACCCGGGAAGCACTCGGAAATCTTGTCCTCGGCCATGGCATCCTTCTTTTTGTGGCCGAAGAGGGGCATGATCACGGCATTATTCAGGATCATGAAGTTCGCGTAGCTGGCCGGCAGGCGGCTGAGGCGCCAGTCCTTCATTTCGATGGCCTGGGGCATTTCGATCTCGATGATTTCGAGTTTGCCGCCGTCAGGAGCTTTCACGTCGTCAAGGCGCTCGCGAATTTCCTTCAGCACCTTGTGGTTCGGATCGCTGTCCCGCGGCTCGACCATGCAGATCACGGCGTCTTCGCGGATGAAACGCACCACGTCGTCGATGTGCCCGTCGGTGTCGTCACCCTCGATGCCTTTCTTGAACCAGACGATGTCTTTGACGCCCAGCATGGCCTTCAGCTCCTTCTCGACCTCGGCCTTGTTGCCCGGTTTGCCGCCGTGGCGGTTCGGATTGAGCAGCACGGCCTCGGTGGTCAGCAGCGTGCCTTTGCCGTTCGTCTCGATGGCGCCGCCTTCGAGGATCATCTTCGAGGTGAAACGCTCCATTTTGAGCGCCGCAGCCGCCTTCTCAGGAATGGCGTTGTCGAGATCCCACGGTGGGAACTTGCCACCCCAGGCGTTGAATTCCCAGTCGGTGATCGCGACCTTGCCGGTCTCGTTGTGCTTGATGAAGATCGGGCCGTGGTCGCGGCACCACACGTCGTTCGTGTTGTTCTCATAGATGTCCACCTGGCTGAGATCACCTTCGTTGTCGGCGATGCTGAGGCGGATGTTCATGTGGCTAAGCATCGGGGCGTTGATGCGCACGCGCTCGTAGCGGGAGATGACGCTGGCGATCTCGCCAAACTTGTCCTGCAGCTTGTGGTAGGTCTTGGGGCAGCTTTCCTTGTTGGACGGCCAGGAAAGCCAGATTGCCTCCTGCGGCTCGAACTCGGCGGGCAGACGGTAGTTTTGGGGGTAGGAGGCTTTACTCATCGATGTAGCGTTTGGTCAGGGGAGCGTAGGTGTCAATGCGGCGATCACGGAAAAACGGCCAGATGCGGCGGAAATCTTCCACTGCGGCCAGATCACACGGCACGATCAAAATCTCTTCATCGCTCACGGAAGCCTTTGCAACGACTTCTCCATACGGATTTGCCACAAAGCTCTGGCCCCAGAATTCGCTCTGCTGCTCGGTGCCCACGCGGTTCACCGCCGCCACGAAACAGCCGTTCGCCACCGCATGGCCGCGCTGCACGGTTTCCCACGCGCAGTGCTGGGCTGCGCCGAGTTCGGCTTTTTCACTCGGCAGCCAGCCGATGGCCGTGGGATAAAACAGAATCTCCGCACCCATCAGCGCCGTGAGCCGTGCGGCCTCTGGGTACCACTGGTCCCAGCAGATCAGCACGCCGATGCGACCAAACTTCGTGTCCCACACGCGGTAGCCGAGATCGCCGGGCGTGAAATAAAACTTCTCCTCGAACCCAGGATCCTGCGGGATGTGCATCTTCCGATACTTGCCCAAAACCGTGCCGTCCGCGTCGATCACCGCCGCCGTGTTGTGATACAGGCCCGGTCCGCGCTTCTCAAACAGCGGCACGATGATTACCACACCCAATTCCTTCGCCAGCGGAGCCAATCTGTCGGTGGTGGGCCCTGGAACGGCCTCGGCGAGGTTGAACAGCTCCGTGTCCTGCGTGATGCAGAAGTACGGCGTGTTGAACAGCTCCTGCAGGCACACGATCTGAGCGCCGCGTGCCGCCGCATCACGGATCAGCCGCTCATGCTGCTGCACGCTTTCGTCCTTGCTTGAAAATGCCCGGCTCTGCACCAGACCGAGTGTGACCTTCGCCATAAGGCGCGGATGGTTCACCGCATGGCGGCGAATGCAAGAAGGCTGTGGGCACAAAAAAGCCCGGCGGCTCGCACCACCGGGCTTCCGTGATTCATTGGGCGCTTACTCGCGGTCCACCGAGAACTTGCCAGCGCCGGTGAACAGCAGCGTCACATAAGCGATGAGGTACACCATCGCCAGCTCGCCCGAGTTCGCTCCGACCAAGGCGGATTTGTGGACGAAGAAAAAGGCGGTTCCCATCGTGCAGGCCAGCATCAGGGCGGCAAAGCGGGTGAACAGGCCGGCGATCAGCAGCGCGGAGCAGACGACCTCGGCGAACACGGCGAGGCCGGCGTTCACATTTCCCGGCAGGCCTAGGAGGCCGTTCATCTTTTCCGCCGTGGCGGCAAAATTCAGTATCTTGCCGCGGCCATGGAGCAGCAGCATGGAAAAGCCAAGGGCAACGCGCAGGATGAGCAGGCCGTAGTCGGGGGACTTCGGCAGAAACGACAGTTTTAGGAGCTTGAGCATGAGTGTGTTGGGTTCGGATTAAGCGGTGATTTTCCGAAGCATGGTCATGCCCCGGCCCCGCCGACAAGCCTAAAATTCAACCCAGGATGGCCCCGCTCCTTATCAGCCCAGCGCCGCCATCATCTCCTTGAGCTTCGCCAGCTTCTCCTGCCAGTCGGTCTTTCGCTGCTGATGCTCGTCGAGCACCTTTTGCGGGACTTTGGAGGTGAACTTTTCATCGGCGAGTTTCGCGGTGACCTTTTCCAGCTCGGACTCGGCTTTGGCGACTTCCTTGCCGATGCGCGCGCGTTCGGCTTCGACGTCAATGAGGCCGTCGAGGGGCAGGAAGAGGGTGCCCAGTGGTGTCAGGGCGCTTGGCGTGCCTTGGGTCGGCGCGAAGGTCGCATCGACATCCAGCGGCTCGGCGTTGAGCAGGATGCGCAGGACTTCGATTTCGTGGTCGGGCAGTTCCTGGCTCGGTTTGAGGATGAAACGCACCTTCTTGTTGATGTTGAAGGTGCTCTTCAGGCCACGGCCCAGATAGACGGCTTCGTATTTGTCATTCGCAGTCTTTTCGTCTTCGGGAAGGATGCCGAAGTGGGCGAGTTCGTCGGCGTCGAGCGGTTTCGGCCACGGGGCGAACATGATGCTCTTGCCGCCTTGGTTTTCGGGAAGGTCGGCGTTGAAGCCCATGCCGTGCCACAGCTCTTCGGTGATGAAGGGCATGAAGGGATGGAAGAGACGCAGCGTGTGGCCGAGCACGAAGTCGATGACGGCGAGGGTGTTGGCTTTGCGCTTCTCGTCGCTGCCTTGCAGCACGGCTTTGGAAGCCTCGATGTACCAGTCGCAATACTCGCTCCAGAAGAAGCGGTAGAGCGTGGCGGTGGCGTCGCTGAAGCGGTATTCTTCGAGCGCGGTGCTGACTTCGACGATGGCGGTGTTGAGGCGCAGGAGGAGCCATTTGTCGTCGCTGCTGAGCAACGCGGCGCTGATTTCGGTCTCGACGGCTCCGCCCTGCATCTGGCGGAAGCGCGCGGCGTTCCAGAGCTTGGTGCAGAAGTTGCGGCCGAGCTCGACGTTCTTTTCGTCGAAGCAGATGTCCTGACCCAGCGGCGCACTGCGCATGATGCCGAAGCGCAACGCATCCGCGCTGTAGCTCGCGATGAGTTCCAGCGGATCGGGCGAATTGCCGAGCGACTTCGACATTTTGCGACCCTGCTTGTCGCGGATGATGCCGGTGAAATAGACGTTCTTGAACGGCAGCTCGCCCATCCATTCGAAGCCCGCCATGATCATGCGAGCGACCCAGAAGAAGATGATGTCAGGCCCCGTAACGAGATCGGTCGTCGGGTAGAAGGCCTTCAACGTGGAGGTCTTCTCCGGCCATCCCATCGTCGCGAAGGGCCACAGCCAGGAGCTGAACCAGGTGTCGAGGACGTCGGGGTCTTGGTTGAAGCCGAGTTCAACAAGCTTTTTGATTTCGGCTTCTGAGGTTGTCGCAACATTGACCAAGTAATCGCCGCCCTCATTGACACTCTCCACGCTAGTAAATGACTCCTCCCCTTCAATCTTGGAGAATGAGATCGTAAAGCCCGTCGTGTTGTCTTCAGCATCGACACGTAGCGATGAGGTTTGCTTTTGAAGCTCCAAGACTTCGTTGTGGGTCGCCTTTTTGCTCCACACCGGAATCCGATGCCCCCACCACACCTGACGGCTGATGCACCAGTCCTGCAGGCCGGTCATCCAGTGGTCATAGACCTTCGCCCAGCGGTCGGGGTGGAATTTCATCTCGCCATGTGCCACGACAGCCTGGCTTTCCTTCACGCTCGGGTATTTGAGGAACCACTGCTCGCTCAGACGGCTCTCGATGGGCACGTCGGCACGCTCGGAGTAGCCGAGGTTGTTTTGATACGGCTCCTCTTTGACGAGGCTGCCGATTTCCGCGAGCAGCTCGGCGGCGCGTTTGCGAGCGGCGAAGCGCTCCATGCCGGCGAGGTCCTTGCCAGCGAGCTCGTTGAGCACGCCGTTCGGATGCATGACATCGACAGCGGGCAGGTTGTGACGCTGCGCGATCTCAAAGTCGGCCTTGTCATGCGCGGGCGTGACTTTCAGCACGCCGGTGCCGAAGGTGAAATCGACGTGCTCATCGGCGATGATCGGCAGCAGCGCCTGGTCTTCGACCGGCAGCGGACGGCGCACGTGTTTGCCGATGAGGTGCGCATAGCGCTCGTCCTTCGGATTCACGGCGATGGCCTGGTCGCCCGGGATGACCTCCGGACGCGTGGTAGCGATGGTGAGCCAGGTGCCGGGTTCCTCGACGACTTCGACTTTGAAGTGATACATGATGGCGTTCTGCGCCTTCATGACGACCTCCTCATCGCTGAGCGCGGTGAGGGAGGACGGGCACCAGTTCACCATGCGCTTGCCACGGTAGATGAGGCCCTTTTTGTAGAGATCGACGAACACTCGCATGACGCAGGCGTTGTAGTCGTCGTCAAAGGTGAAGCGCTCGCGGCTCCAGTCGCAGGAGGCACCGAGTTTCTTGAGCTGCTCGATGATGATGCCGCCGTGCTTCTCCTTCCACTCCCAGATCTTCGCCACGAGGCCCTCGCGGCCGAGATCGTCGCGGTGCTTGATGACGCCCTGCTTTTTCAGCGTCTTTTCAACGACGTTTTGCGTGGCGATGCCGGCGTGGTCGGTGCCGGGGAGCCAGAGCACTTCCTTCCCCAGCATGCGGGCGCGGCGGGCGAGGATGTCCTGGATGGTGTTGTTCAGCACATGGCCGAGCGTGAGGATGCCCGTGACGTTCGGCGGCGGGATGACGATGGAGTAGGCCGGGCGCGTCTCGCTCACACGAGCGGGATCGGCTTCAAAGCATTTGTCATCCAGCCAGCGCTGATACCAGCGGGCTTCGACGTCGGCTGGCGTGTAGGTCTTTTCGAGTTCGGGCATAAAGGGCGGCCAAGATGGGGGAAAGCCGCCGCTTTGCAAACGCCGAGGCGCATGTAAGCATGCCGCCATGAGCGCAGCGACCTCTCCCGGCACCGCCCCGCATGGCGGACATCTCCGCCACGGCCTGATGCTCGTCGTCGCCCTCGCCTTTCTCACCGCCATCGGCCTCGTGCTGCCGCATGGCGACAGTGGCGAAAGCTTCCGCGACTGGCTGCTGACGCAGGAGTTGTTTTTTCGCATCGTCATCGGCTTGTGGGCCATCGTGATCATCGAGGGCGTGGTCGGGCTCTTTGCCGCCGCCGATGTCTGGTCATCGCGTCTCCGTCGCCTGCTGCTCACCTCGTTGATCCCGCCGCTGCGCATGGTCTCGGCCAGCAGCAAGCCGCGTGGCTGGCTCTGGCTTCCGGGCGTCGGCTGGAAGCCTGCGGGTGAGGAAACCTCCGAGCAGTTGGAGCAAAAGCTCGCCCTACCGATGGTCATCCTCACGCTTCTGGTGCTACCCGTGCTCGGCGCGGAACTCACCGGCGGCGAGTCGCTGGAAAATCATCCGCGCATGGCCCTGGCGACGCATTTGACCACCTGCGTCATCTGGATCGGCTTCACCGCGGAGTTTCTATGGATGGTGGCCGCCGCGCCGAACAAACTCGCCTACTGCCTCAAGCACTGGATCAATCTCATCATCATCGTCCTGCCGCTGGTGGCCTTCCTGCGCGTTTTGAACGCCTTCCGCTTCGTCCGCATGTTCCGCGCCGGCAAACTCCTGCGCGCCTACCGCCTGCGAGGCCTCTGGACGCGGCTGTGGCGCCTCGCTTTGCTTTTTAACCTGCTCGACCGCCTTCAGCAGCGCGATCCCGCGAAGTACTGCGCTGTGCTGGAAAAGAAGATCGCGGATATTGAGGAAGAGCTGGCAGAGCTGCGCACCAAACTCGCCGAGCATCGCAGCAAGGCACCCGTGGATTCAACCGATCCCGGAGGGATCAAAGAAGGTAGCCAGGGGTAAGTCTGCGAAGCAGACGCCACCCCTGGAATGGAACCACGTCTTTTTTCTCCGAAGGGCGCATGCCGGAGGTATGCGAGAAGCGTTCGTGAATCCGGCGTGAACGAAGAGCCGTTTTCCGCCTCTTGCATCCCTCCGGGATGCGACCTTGAGCAGGATGAATGAATTCGCTGGTCCAGGGGTTGCGCTCGCTTCGCGAGCTGACCCCTGGCTACCTTCTTCGATCCCTTCGGGATCGGGATTGGGCACGTTGTTCAGGATCACATGAGTGAGCCGCGCTCACTGCCCCAGGCTCAAATACTCGCGCACCGTGTGATTCATCGCACGCCGCGCCGGAGGGAAACACCCGGCGACTTTCTCAAACGTCTCCTCCATCGCAAACTCGTCCGCCAGCACGTGCTTGCGGGCGGCGTCGAGATGGCTCACGACCACCTGCTCGTAGTAGTCCACATCCGGCGCGCCGCGACGTGCCGCACGGCGATGCAAAAAGTCGGGATACAGGCAGGTCAGCACCAGGAACTGATTCGCGCACTGCACATGCAGGAAGAACTTGTGATGCCGGCTGGCACTCTCGATCGCCTCCAGATAATCCACGCTGTACAGGCTGTCCACGCTGTGATTGATGTCCTCCGGCCCCTTCGTCGGCGTGCAGCCAAAGTCCGCGCACACCACCGCCATGTAATCCGCCACCGCCAGCTCCTTGATACCGAATTCCTTCAGCGAATGCCGCACCACGATGAAAAAGAACAGCTCCGGCGAGAGCAGCGCCGCCTTGCGCGACACGATGGCGGCATCGAACAGCTTGTCGTTGTCCAGGATGATCGGAACCGCATCCGGATCGTCCATCATGGCCTTGAAGCCTTCTTTTCCGCGCTCAGTCAGGGCCAGCGTGTCACGGATGAAATTCCAATCCGTCGGGGTAAAACGGAACCAGCAGCCAGGGCGAGGGAAGCGCGTCATGGAGATTAAGTGTGAACTGTCATCTACCTTTAGCATAACGAATGCCAGTTGAGTTAAACCTTTGGAACGGAATGGCTCTGAGATTGTTCAAACACATCATCACGAGCTCATAAAACCCTTTGGAGCCCTCACGCTTCGTGCTAAGCACCGCCATGCCCAGAACCGACGGACGCGCCCCAGACCAGCTTCGCAACATTGAATACATCCTCGACGTCGCTCCGCACGCCGCGGGTTCGGTGCTCATCGCCTTTGGCAACACCCGCGTCATATGTACCGCCTGCATCAATGAGGAAGTGCCGCGCTGGATGAAGATTCAAGGCGTGAAAGGCGGCTGGCTGACCGCCGAGTACTCGATGCTTCCATACTCCACGCTGGAGCGCAAAGACCGCGAAAGCTCGCGCGGCAAACCCGACGGTCGCAGCACCGAAATCCAGCGCCTCATCGGCCGCAGCCTCCGCGCCGTCGTCGATCTCGAAAAACTCGGCGCCCGCACCCTCTACGTCGATTGCGACGTGCTCCAGGCCGACGGTGGCACCCGCACCGCCGCCATCACCGGCGCCTGCATCGCTGTCTCCATCGCTTTCAACCGCCTGCTGGAAAAAGGCAAGATCACCCGCCAGCCGCTCAAGAAAAAGCTCGCCGCCGTCAGCGTCGGCATTCTCAAAGGCGAGACACTGCTCGACCTCTGCTATGAAGAGGACGCCGCCGCCGATGTGGACAGCAACATCGTCCTCACCGAGGACGGCGAGTTCGTCGAAATCCAAGGCAGCGGCGAAGAAGCCACCTTCACCGAGGCGCAGCTTCACTCCATGCTCGAATACGGCCGCAAAGGCATCAAAGAGCTCGTCGCCATCCAGGGCGAAGCCATCGCGAGTGCCATGAAACCTGCGGAGGGCAAGGACCTGCAAAAACTGGCGGAGTTTTTCGGCAAACGCTGAGCGTAAGAGTTTGCGATGGTTTGCAGTTGTTGGCCGTAGTTTGCAATGGTTTGGCAAGCCACGGCAAACAACCGTAAACAACGGCCAACCACCGCAAACTCATGACAGCCCTGCTTCTCGATCCCATCTACCAGCAGCATGATCCCGGTCCGGGTCATCCTGAGAGTGTTCAGCGCCACGTTGCGATCACGAAAGCGCTCACGGATTCCGGAATCGTCGCCAAAACGCAATCCATCGCGCCTCGTGTCGCCACGCTTGATGAAATCGCCCTCTGCCATGATCGCGGTTACATCGCCACCGCCAAACGAGACGTTGAATCCGGCCTTGATGACCTCAGCACCGGCGACACCTCGATTTGCCCGCGCTCCTACGATGTCGCCACTCAAGCCGTTGGCGGCGTCCTGAACGCCGTGGATGCCGTGTTCGCCGGCAAAGCCAAGAACGCCTTCTGCGCCGTGCGTCCGCCGGGGCATCATGCACGACCGGCGCAGGGCATGGGCTTCTGCCTCTTCAACAACATCGCCATCGCCGCGCGACACGCGCAGAAGCAGCATGGCGCGCAAAAGATCGCCATCGTCGATTGGGACGTGCATCACGGCAACGGCACGCAGGACATCTTTTATGAAGACGATAGCGTGCTCTTCGCCAGCACGCACCAGAGCCCGCTCTATCCCTTCACCGGCCATGCCAACGAAACGGGAACCGGCAAAGGCCTCGGCAGCACCCTGAACCTCCCCTTCCCCGCCCGCACCGGCATGAGCACCATCGGCGCGGCCTTCACCGACCGCCTCCTTCCGGCCATCGACAAGTTCAAACCGGACCTGATTCTCATCTCCGCCGGCTTCGACTCCCGCATCGACGATCCCCTCGGCCAGTTCCGCCTCACCGATGACGATTTCGTCGCCTTAACCAAGCTTCTCCTCGAATCCGCGAAAACGCACTGTCAAAACCGCCTCATCTCCATCCTCGAAGGCGGCTACAACATTTCCGGCCTCGCCAGTGCCGTCACTTCGCACGTCGGCACCCTGATCTGATCCCGCAGGGATCAAAGAAGGTAGCCAGGGGTCAAAGACCCCTGGAACCGCGCCCGCAATCCGCCTGATGCAAGGCCGCATCCCGGAGGGATGCCAGCGCCCTCCGCGAGCCCCATATCTCCTCACACACAATTTACGCAGCCCGCCCTTGTCAGACCGCCAGTTTTCTGGTGGCATGTGCCTGCATGTCTAATTCCCCACTTCCCCAAGACGATGTCGCCGCCATTGACGAACTGCGTCAGGTTTACCAGCGCCTCGGCAACGAACTCAAAAAGATCATCGTCGGCCAAGACAAAGTCGTCGAGCAGCTCTCCATCTGCCTCTTCGCCCGCGGTCACGCGCTGCTGATGGGCGTTCCCGGCCTCGCCAAAACGCTGCTCATCTCCCGCCTCGCCGAAACGATGTCTCTCAGCTTCAGCCGCATCCAGTTCACGCCCGATTTGATGCCCATGGACATCACCGGCACCGACATTTTGCAGGAACTCCCCGGCGGCAAACGCGCCTTCGAGTTCGCCAAGGGCCCCGTGTTCGCGAACATCGTCCTCGCTGACGAAATCAACCGCGCTCCCGCCAAAACGCAGGCGGCGATGCTTGAGGCGATGCAGGAGCACAAAGTCACCGTCGCCGGTCGCACCTACACACTCGACTCGCCCTTCTTCGTCCTCGCCACGCAGAATCCCATCGAGCAGGAAGGCACCTACCCGCTGCCCGAAGCCCAGCTTGACCGTTTCATGTTCATGATCGGCGTCGATTACCCGAGCCGCGATGAAGAAATCGCCATCGCGAGAAGCACCACCGGTCAAACCCTGCCGAAGCTCGAACACATCATGGACGGTCCCAAAGTGCTCGCCTTCCAGGATCTTGTCCGCCGCGTTCCGGTGCCGGATCACATCTACGAATTCGCCGTCGATCTCGCCCGCAAGACCCGTCCCGGCAGCAGCGAGGCTCCCGCTTGGTTGAAACCACTCGTCAGTTGGGGCGCTGGTCCGCGTGCCGTGCAGAATCTGATCCTCGGTGCCAAAGCCAGAGCCGCCTTGAACGGCAGCTACATGGTGCGGCTGGAGGACGTCATCGAAGTCGCTGATCCCGTGCTGCGTCATCGCGTGATGACGACGTTCACCGCGGAGAGCGATGGCGTGACGAGCCGCGATGTGGCGAAGAGGCTGGTGGAAGAGCTTTCAAAAGCCTAACCGCGTTCATCACACCATCGTCCTCGTCCTCCTACTCGAACTCGTCCTCGATCCAATCGCTCCGCCATGGCCACCGCCCTCTTCGACCACGAAAAGCTCGATGTTTACCAGCTAGAACTCTCGTTCATCTCCTGGCTCACCGACTTGTTCGAAGACCTGCGAGACATCAAAGGAGCACGACTCTCTGAAGTCCTCGACCAACTCGACCGAGCCAGCCTCTCGCAGCTTTTGAACACCGCCGAAGGCAACGGCAAGCGAGTCAGCCAGTTGCGAGCACGCTTTTTCGACGATGCACGCGGCTCCGCGACAGAATGCGCAGCGTGTCTAGATGCCTTAGTCGCCAAACGAGCTTGTGCAGCCAGGCGAGTCGAGGAAGGGAAAGCGATGCTGGTGCGCATCGTGAGCATGCTGACGAAGCTGGTGGATCGGTTCGATGACACTTCCGGCGTGGCGAGAGCACAGGAGTCGAGGACGAGTTCGAGTAGGAGGACGAGGACGAAACCTGGAGGCTTAGATCATGGCTGAGTCTTCTCGATCCTTTTTAGACCCAGCGGTTCTCTCCCGCCTCATGGCGCTGCCGCTGAACGCGCGTCAGGCCATGCTCGGCAATGTCTCCGGCAAGCACCGAAGCCCCGTTCGCGGCTCATCGCTCGAATTCGCCCAATACCGCAAGTACGTCCCCGGCGACGACACTCGCCGCCTCGACTGGCGCACCTGGGGGCGCAGCGACCGCTTTTACATCAAGGAATTCGAGGCCGACACGAACCTGCGTCTCTGCCTGCTCATCGACACCAGCGGCAGCATGAACTTCGGTCCCGCCGGTGCCACCCGCTTCGACTACGCCCGCAAACTCGCCGGCACGCTCGCCTACATCGCCGCGCAGCAGGGCGACGCTGTGGGCATGTTCTCCCTCGCGGACAAGCCCGTCGAAATCCCCGCGAAACGCGGCGCGTCGCATCTCGGCCTCGTCCTCGATCAAATGGCCGCCATCCAGCCCCTCGGCGACACCACGCTGCTCACCGCACTGCATGACGCCGCTGAAAAAATCCGCCAGCGCGCCCTCGTCGTCATCTTCAGCGACCTCTTCGTGCCGCCCGCCGAATTGAAGTCCGCCATCCAGCACCTGCGCTTCCGCAAGCACGACGTCGCCGTCTTCCACCTGCTCGATCAGAAGGAACTCGACTTCGACTTCGACCGCCCCGCCCGCTTCATCGACATGGAAGGCGGCGAAGCCGTCCTCGCCGACCCCAGCCTCATCGCCCGCAACTACCGCGAGGCTGTGAAGCAATACATGACCGAAATCGACGACCTCATCCGCACCACCGCCATCGACTACCACCGCGTCAAACTGCACGAGAAATACGACGACGTGCTCGTGAAGTTCCTGCTCGCACGGATTCAGAAGAAAGGGGGCCGGTGATGGTCAAAAAGAAATCACGACTCGCTTTCTCAGCAATTGGAGCGTTCAAGTGCTTAGAAGTGCTGTTGGCGATCTTTTTGTTGGCCCATGGCAGTAGGATGCTAAACCTCGGTTGGTTCAACCCACGCCATGTGGGTTGGGTGCCGAGCGGGGTGCTCTTGATGATTGGCGGCATTGTCTGCGCATGGTTGATCTGGCATAGGCGCGGAACAGAGCGCGCAACAACGGCACCGTTGATGTTTTTCATGACTTCTGCCAGCCTCCTCGAAGGCATCCTCAAATGGCGTGCGAGGGAAGAGGGGGCGGAGTGGCCTACGGCATACTCTGTTCTCGTCGTTCTTTTCCTATTCATCATCATCTGGGAGGAAGTTATCCAAAGAAGGCAGGCCGCCAAAGATTCGACTCGTGAGTCCAAGTGGTTCGACGAGGAGGATAAAATATGACCTTCCTCGTCCCAGCGCTGCTCTTTGCCCTGCCGCTCGCGGCGCTGCCGGTGGTCATTCATTTGATCCACCTGTATCGTCGGCGGCAGGTGAAGTGGGCGGCGGCAACTTGGCACTCTCAAGCCGCGACGAAATCAATGCGCACCTTCCGCCCAACCGCACTTGCCGCACGCGTGAGAGTTGAAAGCGTCACGGATTTGCAGTCGGGATCGAGCAGTCGGTCCAGTGCTGCGCGTGAAGTTCCCATGGCTCCGGCGAGTGTCGATTTCTTCTGGCCGCTTTCCTTCATGATGTCGGCGAGCTGCATCGCCACGACGCGCTTCAAAGCGGCGAGTTCGACGTCCTGCTGGATGCCTTCCTCTTTGAGAAAGTCGCCCAGGCTGC
>DAORHS010000025.1:0-14739 GCA_035438165.1 Prosthecobacter sp. | reverse complement strand
GGGAGTGATGCGGTTCTGCCTTGGCGTCGGCAAGTGGGTGCTGCTGGTCGATCCGCTGTGGCATCTTTCGGCGATTGTCCTCCGGGGCGGGCCGGAGAGCCTGAGTGTCAGCGTGGCTTGGATGGGATTTCTCGCGCTACTGCTCAGCCTGTATTTCATCTTCACCGCCGCAGGAGATCTGATCACCGGACTCGGCGGCATGTTGGGATTCAAGGTGGGAAACGCATGGCAGGAGGCGTTCACGTTGCGCCGCTTCACCCAACGGAAAATGCTTCGGCTGATCGCCCTGCTGGTCGGTATCACCGTACTCGGAATGCTTCTACAGACACTCTCGTTGACCGGCACCTGGCTGCATTTGAAGGCGCTGTTTGTCCCGCCGGCCAAAACGATCGCCACCGTGTTCCAGCAGGCGCGGGTGTGGACGGATTTCCACGTCATCACGATGTTTGCCGCGTTCGCGTCCCTCATCGGACTGCCGCATTCGTGCGACTTTCTGCGCGAACCGGCGGGCTGGAAAGGAGCGATTTGTTTGACCGTCTTTCTGCTCGCCGTGGCGATGCTGTGGACCCATGCGTCACCCATGTCATGAAACCGACGCCGCCACCGATTGATCCCGCCAGGCGCACGTTCGTTCCGCCGGAACCGGAACTGAGTCCGAAGGCGGCGCAGAACATCGTGCGTGTGTTCGTCCTCCTGCTGGCCATTCCGCTGGGGTTTGAGATCGCGTCATGGTTCACGTCTTCGAGAACCAACCTCGCCGCCGCCACGGTGCGCAGCGGTGTGCAGTGGGTTCTCACGCATGCGCTGACCGAAGGCAATCGCGAGGTGTTTCTCGGTCGGGACGGCTGGCTGTTTGACCAGCATGAACTCGACCGGCTGGTGCATGCCCGCCGTGATGGCAACGATGTGCAGTCCGGTTTGATCAAGCTGGCGGCACGCTTGAAGTCGCAGGACACGCCGTTGCTCGTCATCGCGATCCCCGAACGTGCCGGCCTCTATCCCGAGCAGATTCGCCCCGGACGCTATGCCAACGCGGTGCGGCTGGACGACGAATCCGTCAAACTGGGCGAACTGAAGGGGGCGGGCGTCGATGTGCTGGACATGACGGATGCACTGTGGGAATTCCGCGAAAAGGAGCAGGCGTTTTTTGCACAGGACAGCCACTGGACGCCGGAGGCCATGAAGGCCGTTGCGCTGACGGTGAACAAGCACGTGCGGGAAAAATCCCCCCGTTTGGCCAGCACCGAGACGCCGATCATCAACGCCACCATTCTGGAACACACGGATGCGGGCGATCTGACGCGCCGGCTCGATCCGTTGCATGCCACGAACCTGCTTGGCGAGGAAGGAGCGGACTTGATCTCGATTCAAGGCATCGAGCCAAGCGGCAAGTCACCCATCGTGCTGCACGGCGGCGAATGGATGCGCGTGTATGACGATGCGAAGCTCAGCTTTGGCGGCGGCGGCCAGCCGCCCAACGCCGGCTTTGCCACGCAGCTTGCCACGCTGCTGGGGCGTCCGCTTGATGTGCGGAGCATGCCGCAACCGGGAGAGCCCTACGAAGACAAAAAGCTTGTCATCATCCTGTTGCCGATGGCGGAACTGGTGCCGTAAGTTTCGCCTTCTCATGCTTCGACTTCTCCTTCATTTCTTTTTCGGCGGCGTGTTTGTGTATGCAGGCATCCTGAAGGTGGCCGATCCGATGTCGTTCCTCGACGATGTCCGCAGCTTTGATCTGCTGCGCGACCCCTGGTCCGCGTGGCTGGCCATGGGTCTGCCGTGGCTGGAGATTTTCGCCGGACTGGCGGTGATGAGCGGATTTCTGCGTTCCGGAGGCCTCATGATTCTGAATGCCTCGTTGGTCATCTTTTTGATCGCGATCAGCATCGCGTGGTGGCGTGGCATCGACATCCGCTGCGGCTGTTTCGGCCATGCCGACGCCACTTCCAACTACCGTGATCTCATTCTCCGCGATCTGCTGCTGCTGGCCGCAGGGATCGTGCTGGTATGGCATGGCAAACCCCGGGTAAAAGCATGAGCGTCGAATCCAAATACTACTTCGCCTCGGACAACACGTCCGGCATCTGTCCCGAAGCCTGGCAGGCACTTGGGGAGGCCAATGAAGGTTATCAACCGAGCTACGGAGCCGATTCGACGACCGCGGAGGCCTGCGAAATGTTCCGGCGTTTTTTTGAAACGGACTGCGATGTCTATTTTGTCTTCAACGGCACCGCAGCGAATTCGCTCTCGCTGGCGACGCTGTGCCAGAGCTATCACAGCATCATCACGGCGCAGGAGGCGCATGTGGAGACGGATGAGTGCGGTGCACCGGAGTTTTTCAGCCACGGATCGAAGATCCTGCTCGCCCGCAGCCCGCTCGGAAAGCTGGACCCCGCCGATGTCGAACGACTGGCCACGAGCCGCAGCGATGTGCATTTCCCCAAGCCGCGTGCGCTCAGCATCAGCCAGAGCACGGAACTGGGCACGGTGTACCGTCCCGGTGAGATCAAAGGCCTCGGTGCGCTCGCCAGACAGCACGGTCTGGCCATTCACATGGACGGCGCGAGGTTCTTCAACGCGCTGACCGGTTTGAACTGTGCGCCCGCCGACATCACCTGGCGCGCTGGTGTGGATGTGTTGTGTTGTGGCGGCACCAAACTCGGCATGGCGGTGACAGAAGCCGTGGTGTTCTTCAACAAGGAGCTGTCACAGGAATTTGCGTATCGCTGCAAGCAGGCGGGGCAGCTCTGCTCGAAGATGCGCTTCATTTCGGCGCAATGGCTGCGCATCCTGAGCGATGAAACGTGGCGTCGGCATGCGCAAAACGGCAACACGCTGGCCAAGCGCCTCGCGGATGCGCTCGGCCATCTGCCCGGCGTGCAGATTCTGTATCCGGTGGATGCGAATGCGGTTTTCGCCAAACTACCCGACAAGATGAAGGACGGCCTCAAGGAGCGCGGTTGGATTTTTTACAGCTTCATCGGCGGAGGATCACGCCTGATGTGTTCGTGGCGCACATTGGAAGCCGATGTGGACGCGTTTGTCGCGGATGCGACCGCCTTCGCGTGACCCAACTCACACGCCCTCAGGCGTTTCATCCGCAGCGGCAGTTTCTTCCGCCACACTGGAAAGGCGCTGGAAGTGCAACTGCAGCACGCGACGCAGGTCGGCCTTGGTGGTGGTCACTTCGTAGTCTTCAATAGTCACCTTTTCGCCCACCTTGGGCAGGTGGCCCAGAAGATGTGTCACGTAGCCGCCGATGGTGGTGACTTCATCGCTTTCGAGGTCGATGCCGGTCTGATCGGCGAGTTCGTAGAGGTTGTAGGTGCCTTCGACGGTGAATTCGTTCTCGTTGATGCGGCGGAACTCGCTGACCTCGTGGTCGAACTCGTCCTGAATGTCGCCCACGATTTCCTCGAGCACGTTGTCGAGCGTGACGATGCCGACGGCGCCGCCGAATTCATCGACCGCCAGGGCGACGTGGACGTGCTTGTCGAGGAAGAAGCGCAGCAGCTTGTCGATGGGCATCATTTCCGGCACCATGTGCAGCTCACGTTTGATCTTGCGCAGGTCGGGCTGCGGCTTGCCGATGAGGCTGAGCAGATCCTTGATGTGGATGATGCCGATGGCGTGGTCGAGGTGGCCTTCGACGAGCGGATAGCGCGTGTGCTTGGAGTCGATGGCGATCTTGAGGCTGGCCTCAAAGGCTTCATCGGCATCCAGCGAAACCACCTGGTTGCGCGGCGTCATGACATCACGCACGCAGCGGTCGTTGAGGGCGAGGGCGTTGAGCAGGATGTCCTTCTCGGTTTCCGTCACCTCCTTGGACTTCTGGCTCTCGGCCACGATGTGCCGCAGTTCCTCTTCCGAATGGGCGAGTTCGCCTTCGGAAACCGGATCGATGTGGAAGAAGACCTTCAGCGCGAGATTGGACGATCCGTTGAGCAGCAGGATCGCCGGCTTGAACAGGACGTAGAAGAGATGCAGCGGACGGGCGATGACCAGCGCGGTGGCGAGCGACTTGCGGATGGCCAGCACCTTCGGCGTCTGCTCGCCCAGAACGACATGCAGGTAGGTGACCAGGGCAAAGGCGAGCGTGATGGAGACGCCCTTGATCCAGACCTCGTTCACCACGCCCAGCTTGAACATGAGCGGCTGGATGACGGCGGCCACATAGGGCTCGCCCGCCATGCCGAGGGCAATGCTGGCCAGCGTGATGCCGAGCTGGCTGGCGGAGAGGTAGGCGTCGAGATTGCGGGTGACGTGCTGGGCGAACTTGGCGCCGCGCGTTCCCTCGTCGATCTCGGCCTGAAGCTGGCTGTCGCGCACCTTGACGATGGCAAACTCGGCGGCGACGAAGAAGGCGTTCAACAAGACGATGCCCAGGACGATGCAGGCCTGCCAGAAGAGATCCGTGGCGGTGAAGTTCCACTCACGCACGAGTTCAGCGGAGGCATTGGCAAAAAGAAAGGTCATCAAGATCAGTGGAAGAGCCGCATCAGGGAACCTGGCTCACAGCTTCTCGTAGTTCCCGTCACAACGCTTTTCCAGGATGGTGAACCCGGCGGCCTTCGCATCCGAGACGGACAGCGGCTTGGTGAGCTTGGGCGTGTTGAAGCCGGAGACGAGCTTTTTGACCGGCTGTTTGCACAAGGGGCAGACCTCAAGCGCGGGCCTGCTGAGCGGGCGCCGCAGATCAAAGCCTCTGCGGCAGGCAGGGCAGCCCTTGGCGGAATCTTCAGCGATGTAGGAGTAGGTGGGCATCAATATGAGAACGCTTCCCCTCTCCAAGCAGCCAGAGAAAACCTCCCTGGCCGCTAGTTCGGACGGAATGCTACCAGCTGGACTTCGTCACCCCGGGAATCATCCCCTGGGAAGCG
This sequence comes from Prosthecobacter sp., assembly GCA_035438165.1. Classification (GTDB taxonomy): domain Bacteria; phylum Verrucomicrobiota; class Verrucomicrobiia; order Verrucomicrobiales; family Verrucomicrobiaceae; genus Prosthecobacter. The sequence continues at coordinate 9,859 of DAORHS010000025.1, read as the reverse complement.
AGTTCGCGGAAGGTCATACGGGACATCTGGAAGCGGCGGATGAACGCACGACGACGACCGGTGACACGGCAGCGGTGGATGAGACGTGTCGGGCTTGCATCACGGGGAAGCATGGAGACGCCGACGTAGTCGCCTTTCGCCTTGAGTTCAGCACGCAGCTTTGCGTACTTTTCGACGGTTTTACGGTTGCGCTTGTCGCGCTCGAGCCAGCATGTTTTTGCCATAGGGGCGCGGAGTCTGCCCCAAAGCCCTCCTTTCGCAAGAAAAAATTTCTACTGGCGGACACTGCGATTCACGCTAAATCCCCGGTCACTATGGTCATTTTTTACGGAATGTGTCTCGCAGCCGCTCTCCTTTTCTGCGGCGTCCTCGCTTTCACCTATCTGGTGAAGGGCTGAAACAGCCCCCTTTGGCGGAACTACTGATACAGAAAAGTTGTCAGCGGACTGGTGGCTGAAGCCTCCTCTGCACCCTCGCTCAGGCCGATCTCATAGGCGCTGCGTCCGGCCTCCACGGCCATTTTGAAGGCCTGGGCCATGCGAACGGGGTCGGCAGCGACGGCGATGGCGGTGTTCACCAGCACAGCGTCCGCCCCCATTTCAAAGGCCTCAGCGGCATGACTGGGGGCTCCGATGCCCGCGTCCACCACAACCGGCACCGTGGCCTGGGTGATGATGATTTCGATCTGACGCCGCGTCGTAATTCCCTGATGGGAGCCAATGGGCGAGCCTAGCGGCATGACGGTCGCTGTTCCCACATCCTGCAAACGGCGGGCCAAAACGGGGTCCGCATTGATGTAAGGCAGCACGGTGAAACCCTCCTTCACGAGGATTTCAGCCGCCTTGAGCGTCTCAATTGGGTCCGGCAGCAGGTAGCGAGGATCGGGATGGATCTCCAGCTTCACCCAGTTGGGGAGACCAGCGGCCACCGCGAGCCGGGCGAGGCGCACCGCCTCCTCGGCATTCATGGCGCCGCTGGTGTTCGGCAGCAGCAGCACGTTCTTCGGGATGAAATCGAGGATGTTGGCAAAGGGGTCGCCCTTCCCGGTCAAATCCGCCCGTCGCAACGCCACGGTGACGATTTCCGTCTCCGAGGCGACGATCGCATCGCGCATCAGCTCGCCACTGGCGAATTTTCCCGTCCCCAGCATGAGGCGGGAGCTGAACTGGCGGTTGGCGATGGTGAGGGGCTGATTTGGCACGGGGCGTGAGCAATGAACCAAATCCCGCCTCACGCAAGCATCACCCGCTGCAGCAGCTCGCCCGTCGGCGTCTGGATGCCGATGTAAAAGTCGCCGAATTCACCATACTGGGCGGTGACTTCGTCGAAGCGCATCTCATAGACGATGCTTTTGATCTGGAACATGTCGTGCGCGAAGAGCGTCACGCCCCACTCGTAGCTGTCGAGCCCGGTGGAGCCGGAGATGAGCTGGCGCACCTTGCCGGCGTATTTGCGGCCTGTCTTCGCGTGGCCGCCCATCAGCTCGCGGCGTTTGGTGAATTCGTTCGCATACCAGTTCGCGCCCACGTTGCGGCGCTTGCTCATCGGGTAGAAACAGAAGACCTGCCAGTCTGGCATGTTCGGGTAGAGACGGTCGTTGAAATACTTCGTCATGTGGCCCTTCCACTCCGCCACACGCTTGTCGAAGGCCTCCGTGCCCGGCGTGAGGTTCTCCGCCTTTTCGATCTGCGCCTTGAACTCCTCTTCCGTTTGCGAGTACTCCGTCCACTCCGTCATCGAAAGATAGCTGTAGGTCGGCGTCAGCACATCCGGCCCGAGGGCGAGGCTGATCTGCTTCTCAAACTTCTGCGAGTCGTGCAAATCGGGTGTGAGCAGCATGAAACCCAGCTCCGATTTCGGAGACACCATCGCAAAGGCAAGCAACTGCGTCCCAGGATGCTTGCGGATCGCCTCAATCGTGCGCGTGAAGTTCTCCCGGCGCTCCTGACGCTCTTCGGGCGTCAGCGCCGCCCAGTAACCGTGATCAATCGTGAAGAACAGATGCTGCACGACCCAGCCTTCTTCGGCGATGAGCGGTTTCGATTCAGCGGGGCCGTTGGACGTGGGGAACGAGGTCGGAATGAGCATGGTAGGTCTGTGATGGGGTTGCCTTTCCCCATACGCTGGAAATCCGGCGGCTCAACGGACGATCCTTGGCTTTTGCTGATGCTGCGCTGTCAAGGAACGGTCAAGTCGTGGTCAAGAGGTCAAGGTGCCTCCGTCTTGACCACCTTGACTGGCGAAGCCTTGACGATCCAGACCACGCCTTCACTCACACCCGATGTCATACACCAGCAGCTTTTTCGCGATGGGAGCCAGCACCTCCTTCACCGCTTTCACATGCACGGGATGCTTCTCATAGGCGTCCATGTCCGCCTTGCTGGCGAAACGCATGACGAGGCCGATGTCGAAGCTGTCATCGACGACGGGGCGGTCGCTCGGCACGGCGGAACCGACACTGAGGTGCTGGATCTGGCGGATCTCGGCCTGAAACATCTTCGCGGTGGCGATGACTGTGGCGCGGTCGGCGGCGTTGCCGGGATTCTTCAGCCAGACGAGGACGACGTGCTCGACCTTGCCCTTTGGCGTGGTCTTGCAACCGAACGGACAGGTCGTGCAGGAACTCAGGACAAGAGCGGTGACGGCGGCGAGGATGAGAGTGGCGTTCTTCATGGCAGTGGCTAGCTTGGCACGACATGAAAATTCCGTCGAGACTGTTTCTGCTCCTTTTCGCCTTCACCGCATGCTCCGCGCAGGAGGCCTTTGACCGCCTGACCTTCCACGCAGCACCGAAACCACTCTCGAAAGACGCGAAGACAAGCGACTGGCCGCGCGTGCTCGGCCCCACGGACGACGCGATCTCGCCGGAGACACATCTGTCGAAAAAGTGGGGCGCAGGCGAGCCGAAGGCTGTGTGGGAGGTCGCGATGGGCGAGGGCTACAACTCGCCTGCTATCAGCGGCGACTCCTGCGTGATTTTTCACGCGCTGGAGGGAAAGGAGCTCATCGAGTGCCTGCATCGCGAGAATGGAAAACGCTTCTGGTCGCATGATTACCCCATCTCGTATCAGGATCGCTACGGTTTCGGCAACGGGCCGCGCGGCAGCCCGGTGATCGCGGATGGCATCGTCGTGACCTATGGCGTGACGTGCGAACTGCGCGCGCTCGATTTGAAAACGGGCAAACTGCTGTGGAAACGCAATCTGCGGGCCGAAATGCATGTGCCACAGGATTTCTTCGGTGCGGGCGGCACGCCGTTGATTCTCGATGGTCGAGTCATTGTGAACGTGGGCGGTAAAAAGGCGGCGATTGAGGACTCGGAAGGACTTCGTGATCGCAAGGAGCGTCTTGCCGAGGCGGGCGTGAGCGTCGCGGCCTTTGATTTAAAGAGCGGCGAGGTCGTCTGGAAGGTGGAGGACGCATGGGGCGCGAGTTACGCGTCGCCCATTCCAGCGAAGCTGCACGGGCAGCTCAAAGTGCTCGTCTATGCCGGCGGCGAGAGCGATCCGGCCACCGGCGGCCTCATGTGCATCGATCCAGCGAGCGGGAAACTGCATTCCAAGTTCGCGTGGCGTGACGACGAATACATCCAGGCCATCGGCACTTCCCCTGTGGTCATTCCCGAGAAGAACCGCGCCTTCATCACCACCGCCTATCCGAAAGGCCGCCCGCTCGGCGGCGCGATGGTGGAGTATGACGCCGAGTTCCAGCCGAAGGAGGTGTGGCAGTCCAAAAAACTCGGCGTCCACTGGATGAACCCGGTGTATCACGAAGGCCATCTCTACGCCATCGACGGCGAGACGGAGCCCAAGTCCCGCCTCGTCTGCGTGAACGCCGACACCGGCGCGGAAGTGTGGGAGCAAAAGATCGAGTGGGAAGACGCCGAGTTCAGCAAACAAACCGGCCGCGCCAATCCCACCCGACTCAGCATCCTCCGCGCGAGTTTACTCAAAGTCGATGGTGCCTTCCTCTGCCTCGGCGAGATCGGCTCCCTCCACTGGCTCGACCTCAGCCCGGCCGGAGCCAAAGTGATCGCCCAAGCGCAGCCGTTTTATGCGCTCAACACCTGGAGCCTTCCCGCACTGAGCCACGGCCTGCTGTATGTGCGTCAGCAGCAGAAGGATCTCATGCAAAAGACGGGAGAGCGGGTGATTTGCCTCGATTTGAGAGGGGAGTGATCCGGCGATTCGTCTCAACGATGTTTTACTACCTTGCGCACTTTCATGATCTTGACGTGGCGGTCGGCAGAGTCAGTCCAGTAGTAGATCAGCTAGCCGGAGTGGGAGGTGATGTCGATGCGGCGGCCAACATTGTCGCGCTCATCGGCGGTGGCGTAATGCTCCGGGTAGGAACGCAGCTTTTCAAAGAACAGCAGCAACTTGCCTCGATCACGCTTTGAGAGGCTGTCGAGCTCGACCACCGCTTCCAAATCGACGAGCAGGCGATACTCGATCATGAAGTTCAGTTGGCCCAGCGTTGCTTGATGTCGTCCAAGTCCACCCAGTTGGCTGGATTCTGATCGTCGATCTTTCGAGTGAGTTCGGCACGAAGCTCGTCGTCCTCAGCGATCTGGATCGAGCCCAGGAACGCCATTAACTCGCCTTGTTCGGCAGGCGAGAGTTCTGCTGCTTCGTTTTTGAGTTGGGCGAGTGACATGGCGGTGGGAAAGAATCGAAATGGAGACTGGCCGTCAACTTGGCGATTCACTCTCGACTTTTCATCGCCGCCTGTACGAACGGCGCGAACTCGCGGAAGCTCCAGGCGCTTTTGCTGAGGCCCCAGGCAGTGTCTTGTCTGTGGTGGGGGTCGATTTCGGCGGTGATGAAGTCTTCCTGATGGCGGCGGCTTTGGACGAGGATCTCGCCGTGCGGGTCCATGACGTAGCTGTCGCCGTAACCGATGCCGGGATTGCGGGTGATGCCGGATTTGGCGGGATCGAGGACGACGTTGTTGCCGCGGACGAAATAGACGCTGTTTTCGTTGGCGCGGGCGGCGTGGTCGGCGCGGACTTTCATGAAGTGGGAGATGAGGCCCTTGTCGCTGATGTAGTTAAAGTGCGGGGCGAAGATGACACGAGCGCCTTTGAGCGCGAGGATGCGCGCAGGCTCGATGTAGCCGCCGTCGGCGCAGATGAGCACGCCGAACTTGAGCCCGTCGATTTCCCAGACGGGAAAGTCGCGGCCCTGCTTGTGAAACTTCATGTAGGCGGCGCATTTGCTGTAGAGACCGAGCTTTTGGCCGTGGTGGGCGACGACGACCGTGTTGTAGAGTTCGCTGCCGCGCAGTTCATTGAAACCGGCGATGGCCACGGCGGCGTGGCGGGCGGTGACGTGGAGAATGCGCTTCATCTCCGGTGAATCGGCGGCGAAGGCACCTTTGCGTGCGAACTCCTCGGTATCGGGATAGCCGGTGAAAAAGCACTCGGGGAAGGAGACGATCTTTGCGCCCTCGGCGTCGGCGCGTTGGAGGCCTTCTTCAAAACGGGCGAGGGTGTGCTCGAAGTCGCCGACCCACGTTTCGAACTGGCAGTGCGCGATTTTCATGCGGGCTTAACGACCTGATCCTGCGAGATTTGGCAGAAGGAATGAAGTTCGCGCTTGGCGGAAGGAGGGCGGTTTGATAGCGTCGCTTCCATTTCCCAAAATGAACCGCGAACTTATCATCCGCCTCTGCCTGGCCGTGCTGGCCATTCTGCTCGTCATGCTGCTCTGGAACGCGATCAAGGATGCGAGTGACGGCATGAAGCTGGTGTTTGTGATCCTGATGGGGCTGACCGGAGGCATTTTGGTGGTCAAATACGTCATCCCCTGGTTCGGCGATGTGATGGGCGAAGCGGTGTTCTCCTCCGGTGAAAAGGTGGAGCAGGATGAGATGACCAAGGCCGCGGCCTGCATCTCCCAGGGCGACTACCAGGGCGCGATCTCACACTATGAAAAAATGCTGGATGAGAAGCCGGATGATCCCTTCCCCGTGGCGGAAATCGCCAAGGTTTATGCCGAGCGCCTGCATGACCCGCAGGCGGCGCTGCGCGCGCTGGAGGAGCATCTGCAAAGCAAGGAATGGCCGGTGGATGACGCGGCCTTCATCATGTTCCGCATCGCAGAGGTGCATCTGACCCACCGGCATGACTTTGAAACGGCGCGTGACATGCTGGAGCAGGTGATCGGCAACTTCCCCAACACGCGCCACAGCGCGAACGCGCATCACAAGATGAGCGAAATCGAACAGATGCAGTACAAGCTGCTGATGGAGCAGCGCACGAAGGCCGGATCATCCGGCACGGCGCAGGCGTAGTCCTTCAAACAGCGGTGGTCGATGCTCGCGAAGCTCCAGCGCTGGACCCGGGCAAACCCGCTGATGGCCCTGGCCCTCGCAGCCGTCTGCGGCGTCCTCGCCACCGAGTGGAGCTGGCTGCCTGTGCATGCGACCGCGTTTCTCGCCTGCACCGTGGCGGCGCTGGGCGGCGCCTGGATCGGCGGACGCTCGTGGCTGCTTTTTCCGGCCGTGGCGATGGTCTTTGCCTTCATTCATGCCACGCGCACGGATGAGACCTTCCGCCACCCCCTGCGTCTGACGTTGCAGCAGCAGGACAAGCCGGTGCAGGCAACGATCCGGGGCAGTCTGCTGCCGGACTTCGACATCACGGCGGACGGGCGTGCCCATGCGCTTTGCACGGCGCAAAAGATCGAGATTCCGGCGGCAGGTGTCGTGATCGAACAGTCCGCCACGCTGCTGGTGCGGCTGCCACGCGGCGTGCGCTTTCCGGGGGGCGGCGTGTTTGAGCTGCACGGCCAAATCTACCTGCCACGGGCCTCGTCGAATCCAGGGGCGTTCGACGCGCAGGAATACGCACTGCGAACGGGACGCGTGGCCCGGTTCGAGGCGGATCACATGCGACGCATCGGCGACAGCGCCACGGCGTGGTGGAGCGCCTTTTTGGAAACGGCGGAGCATTGCCGGCAGTGGATCAGCCGGCAGCTCACGCAGGATCTGGAGGATGATCCGCAAACCGCGGCGGTGATCCGGGCGATGGCGCTGGGCATGTCCGCCGAGGCGGATGACGAGATCGAAGACGCGTTTCGCAACAGCGGCACGCTGCATGTCTTTGCCGTCAGCGGCCTGCATGTGGGTCTGCTGGGGGTGATCGCCCTGGCCCTGCTGCGGCAGACCGGGGTGCGACGCGGCGTTTCGATCTGGGTGATGATCTTCATCGTGTTTGCCTACGCGTTTGTCACCGGCTGGCGGCCTTCGGCGGCGCGCGCTGCGTTCATGGTGGCGATTTTCATGGGCGGCGCGCTGGTGGACCGCGAATCGTCGTTGCAGAACAGCCTGGGGGCCGCGGCACTGCTGCTGCTGGCGTCGGACACCCACCAGCTTTTCATGCCGGGGTTTCAACTCTCGTTCGGCGTGTTGTGGATCAGCTCCATCGGCTCCGCACCGCTGCTGGAGCGGCTGATCCCCTTCACGCAGATCGATCCCTTTCTGCCGCCGCAGCTCGCGAACTGGCGGCAGCGCTCGTGGAGCCAGTTCCGGCGGTGGCTGGCGGGAACGCTGAGCCTTTCCTTCGCCGCATGGATCGGCAGCCTGCCCTTCATCCTCGGTCATTTTCAGTCGGTGACTCCGGTGGCGGTGATCGCGAACTGCGTGCTCGTGCCGCTGTCGTTCCTGTGTCTCGGCGCCACGTGCCTGAGCCTCTGTGCCGCAGCCCTGCATCTCACCGGCGTGCAGATCATGCTCAACAATGCCAACTGGGCGCTGGCGAAGGCGATGATCGCCAGCGCGGCGTGGTTCGCCGGACTGCCCGGTGCGAGTTTTCATTTTCAACCGCACGCCCCTTCCACGCCGGCCCCCGCCGTCTGGCGGATGCTGGAACTGCCGCATGGAGGTGCGGCGAATCATCTGCGGGTCAAAGACGACCACTGGCTGTTCGACATTGGGAATGAATCCGGCTTCCGCCGTGTGCTGCGGCCCTACCTGCACTCCAGCGGCGTGAATTCCGTCACGGGTGTGTTCCTGAGCCACAACGACGCGGATCATGTCGGGGCCGTCTCACAGGTCATCGAAACGTTTGACGCACCGCGCCTGTTTTGCAGCACCCAGGAGCCGGGCATTCATGATTCCTCGCTCACCACCCTGCGCCGTCTGCTGGATCAGGACCGGCCGCCGCTCCTGCACAAACTGCGTGTCGATGAACGTGTCACACTGGCGGACGAAAAGGCCTTCAAGGTGGAGGCGGAGGTGCTTTACCCGACGCTGCAGGTGCAGCACGCCCGCAGCGATGACCGCGCGATGGTGCTGATGCTGCGTCTCGGACCATGGCGCGTCCTGTGGTTGAGTGATGCCGGCTGGCATGCGGAAAAATTTCTGTGCGCCAGCGCCGCTGACATTCGCTGCGATGTGCTGATCCGCAGCCAGCACGAGGTGGACCGCGCGATGACAGACGAGTTCCTGCTGAGGGCCGGCCCGCAGGCGGTTCTCTGCGGCAGCGATGTGCGCGATGCCGAAGCCACGCTGCCGGAATCACTGGTCCAGCACGCGAAGGCGCAAAACATCCCTTTGTTCGACACGTGGCACGACGGAAGCATCGAAGTGCAGTTCCAACACGACGAACTGATCATTCTCGCCAGACGGAACGAACGCCACGTGACCTTGAAGCCGCACGAATGAAGCCGCCACCCTTCACGGCGACGCATCCGGCCGGGTGCCGAGTCGCGCAATGATGTCTCCCATCTTGTTGTTGCGGATGACTTCGAGTTTCACCTCGCTGCCTGGCGGCTGGGTGCGGATGATTTGCAGCAGGTCTCCGGGAGAGCGGAAGGCCATCCCCTGAAACTTCGTGACCACATCGCCGGGGTGCAGCCCCGCTTCTTCGGCGGGGGAATTGCGGCCGATGTCCGTCACCAGGGCGCCACGACGTGAGGTGCCCCAGACCGGATCGATCTCCACCGGCTCGCTGCTGACTTCGAGTCCGAGGTAGCCTTTGCCAGTCGTGTTGGCCGCCGTCCTCTTTGCATCTTCCTTGAGCTGGGCCAGGATGCCGTCCACCACCATCCTGGCCTCATTGGATGGAACGGCCAGGCCCACCCCCTGCCAGGCACGCACCGTCGCATCCCCCCGATAAATGGCGACGTTGATGCCGATGATCTCACCGCGGATGTTCACCAACGGACCGCCGGAGTTGCCAGGGTTGATCACCGTGTCCGTTTGCAAATAGTCGAACTGGCTGTCGCTGAGATGACGGTCGCGCGCGCTGATGATGCCCTGGGTCACCGTGCCGCTGAGCCCGAAGGGATTGCCCACCGCGAGCACGATCTGACCCACCTTGACTTCATCCGAGTTCGCAAAACTCAGCGCGGGGAAGTCGAAACGCGGGCTGTCGATTTTCAGCAGTGCGATGTCACGCTCCTTGTTATACCCCAGAAGGAGCGCTGGATATTTTTTGTTGTCGTTCGTGGTGATCTGGACTTCCGCCACGCCCTCGATGACGTGATAGTTCGTGACCACATGCCCCTCCGTGCTGATGATCACCCCGGAACCCAGCCCCGGCACGATCTGCGCACGCTCGCCGATGAGGCCGTAGAAAGGATGCCAGCTCATCTGCCCCGGACGTACCGTCTTGGTCGTCACACTGACGACGGAGGGCAGCACGGCGGTGGAGAGCCGGGCGAACTCGTCGTTCAAACGGCTCATCAGCGGCAGTTCATCGAGCGCAACCTTCGGTCCCTTTGCCGGAGTCAGGGCCGCAGGAGAGGGCTTTTCACCCTGGAGAAGATTGAGAACCCCATAGCCCTCGCGCCCCTGACGCCACCATGAGAACAAAATCGCGGCCAAGGCGAAGACAAAGATGGCAAACAGCAGG
>DAORHS010000024.1:0-14748 GCA_035438165.1 Prosthecobacter sp. | reverse complement strand
AAGACTCCGGCCTGCGCGTGCCTTTGATCATACGCTTTCCCAAGAAGTGGGCGCATCTTGCGCCCGCGAATCCGGGTACCGCCACGGATCGTCTCGTCAGCTTCGTGGACTTCGCTCCCACGGTGCTGAGTCTCTGTGGCGTGAAGAAGCTCACGCAGTTTCAGGGCACCGCCTTCCTCGGCACCGATGCGAGCACGCCGCGTGAGTTTGTTTATGGAGCCCGCGATCGTGTGGACGAAGCCTTCGATGTCGCCCGCAGTGTACGCGACGGCCGCTGGCTCTACATTCGCAACTTCATGCCGCATCTCTCGTGGATGCAGCCGGAGGGCTACTCGGATCAATCGACCTTCCGCCGCGAACTGAAGCGCCTCGCCAAAGAGGACAAGCTCGACGGTGGTGCAAAGATGTATGCCGCGCCGCAGCGCCCGCTCGAAGAACTTTACGACACGCAGGCCGATCCGGCGCAGCTTCACAACCTCGCGAATGATGCTGCGCATCAAGCCACGCTGACGCAGATGCGCACCGCGCTCCGCCAGTGGCAGCTCGAAACACGCGATGCCGGCTTCCTCACGGAGCCCGACATGTGGTCACGCCTCAAGCCAGGCGAAGCTCCCTGCAGCCTCGTCCAGGATGACAGCCGCTATCCGCTCGCGCACATCCTCACTGTCGCCGACACCGTCGGACATGACGCTCAGGCCTCACATCAGCGCGAGTGGCTTCACGACGCCGATGCCGGTGTGCGCTACTGGGCCGCGCTCGGTTTGCGGGCGAGGCATGAGCTCGGCAAAGAAGATCGTGCCGCACTGCGATCCGCCTTGGACGACGCATCGCCCGTCGTGCGCATCGAGGCTGCGACAGCGCTCGCGAGTCACGATGAAGCAAACACGGCGCTGCCGGTTCTCGTGACCGCGCTCCATGATGACTCCCGCGAGATCGCGCTTCACGCCGCGCGTGCTTTGGAACTTCTCGGTCCGGCGGCTCGTCCGGCACGCGCAGACATGGAGTCGGTGCTGGCCAAAGCCCGTGAGGCCGAAAAAACACACGATGTCATGGCCATGTTCATCCGCTTCGCCCTTGAGGCCGCCCTCCAACCCTGATCCCACCACTCCATGACGCGCGCCTCGCTCCTCCTGCTGCTTTCACTCCTGACGGTTTCATCACTCGCACTGGCGGATGATCAACCCGTCGTCCTGGCACCCGGTCCGGAATGGCAGCGTCATGCCATCGACAACACCAGCAAAGGCGCGGATGGCGTGAAGCTCGGCGACATCAACGGCGACGGGCTGCCCGACATCGTCACTGGCTGGGAGGAAGGCAATGTCGTGCGCGTCTATCTGCATCCCGGTCACGCCAAATCGCGCGAACCCTGGCCGCAGGTGACCGTGGGAGTGGTGCGCAGCGCTGAAGATGCGCTCTTCGCCGATCTCGACGGCAACGGGCGGCTGGAGGCCGTGAGTCTGACCGAGGGGAAAACGCGCAGCGTGTTCTGGCATCGCTTCACCGGCGGCAAGGACGACCTGTTGAATTCCGACAAGTGGCAGACCTCCGCGTTCCCTGCCACCGAGGGCACTCAGATGTGGATGCAGGCGCTGACCATGAACGTGGACGGCCAGTTCGGTGATGACTTGATCCTCGCTTCGAAAAGCCAGGGTGCCACCGTCGGCTGGCTGCAGGCTCCGGAGAAGCCCGAAGATCTCGCGGCATGGCAGTATCACAAACTCCGCGACGCCGGCTGGATCATGTCGCTCACGCTGCAGGACATGGATGCAGATGGCGATGCCGACCTGCTGTTCACCGACCGCAAAGGATCGCGCAACGGCATCTTCTGGCTCGCCAATCCCGGAACGCAGGCCGCGCGCGATCAGGCTGCCTGGAAAGAGCACGTGATCGGCGCCCAGGGACGCGAGGTGATGTTCGCCGACATCGCCGATATGAATGGAGATGGCCTGCTCGACGTCGTGGCCGCCGTGAAACCGGTCGATGTCATGATCTTCCTGCGCCAAAGCAACGGCACCTGGAAGGAACAGTCGATGCATCTGATCGCCGAGAATCTCGGCGATGCCAAAGCCGTGAAAGCCACCGATGTGAATGGCGACGGTCTCACTGATCTCTTCTTCACCTGCGAAAATGCCAAGGGTGCAAAGGAAGGCATCGTCTGGCTCGAACAGCAGAAGGACGCCGCCTGGAAGCAGCACACGCTCGGCGGTCCGACAGGACTCAAATACGATCTCATGCAGCTCCTCGACCTCGACAACGACGGTGATCTCGACGTGATCACCTGCGAGGAGCGCGATCAGCTCGGTGTCGTGTGGTATGAGAATCCCTTCCGCTGAGCGGCCCTGCTTTCCGCAGAAATGTCCGCCCTTCCCCACCGTTCCCACCCCGCCATGAAGCTCCTCGCCTGCCTCCTTTCGTCATTTGCTTCGCTTCGCTCACTCCTTCGGAGCAGCACACGCTTCGCGGTGCTGGCTGTCTCGCTTTGCTCGGCTGTCATTCTGAATTCGACATTCGCGGCGAAGCCGAATGTGATTCTCATCATGGTCGATGACTTCGGCTACGAGTGCGTGACCGCGAATGGCGGCGAGTCTTATCAGACGCCGAACCTCGACAAGCTGGCCGCCTCCGGCGTGCGCTTTGAGAACTGCCACGCGCAGCCCCTTTGCACGCCCACCCGCGTGCAGCTGATGACCGGCCGCTACAATGTGCGGAATTACCTCAACTTCGGCACGCTGCGCCGCGAGGAGACGACCTTCGGTCACATCATGAAGAACGCGGGCTACGCCACCGCTGTTTGCGGCAAATGGCAGCTCGGCCACGAGCTCGACTCGCCGCAGCACTTCGGCTTTGAGGAATCCTGCCTCTGGCAGCAGACGCGCCGCCCGCCGCGTTACACGAACCCCGGCCTCGAATACAACGGCGTCGAGAAGGACTTCACGAAGGGCGAGTACGGGCCCACGCTGGTGAACGACTTCGCGCTCGGCTTCATCGAGAAAAACCGGGAGAAGCCCTTCTTCCTCTACTACCCGATGATCCTCACGCACAATCCCTTCCAGCCCACGCCGGACAGCGCGAACTATGACCCGACGATCAGCAGCGAGCGAAAGCTGCAGAATCCGAAGCACTTCGCCGACATGACCGCCTACATGGACAAGATGGTGGGACGCGTCGTGGCGAAGCTCGACGAACTCGGCATCCGCGACAACACGCTCATCCTCTTCCTCGGTGACAACGGCACGAACAGCGGCATCACCAGCCGTTTCCAGGGCCGCGACTACAAAGGCGGCAAAGGCTCCACCAACGCGCACGGCACGCACGTGCCCTGCATCGCCAGCTGGCCGGCGGTCATGAGAAAAGGCCGCGTCTCCGCCGACCTCGTCAGTTGCGCCGACTTCCTGCCCACCATCTGCGCCGCCACGGGTGTCGAGGCGCCCGCCAGCGTCGATGGCGTCAGCTTTCTCCCGCAGCTCAAGGGCGAAACCGGCACACCGCGCGACTGGCTCTACATCTGGTACTCGCCGCGCCAGAGCAAGAACATGGACGTGAAGGAATACGCCTTCGACCAGCGCTTCAAACTCTACCGCACCGGCGAGTTCTTCGATCTCAGCGCCGACGAAATGGAGAAACAGGACCTCGCCTCCAGCACCCTCGCCACCGATGCCGCCGCCGCCAAAGTGAAACTGCAAAGCGCCCTCGATCAGTTCAAAGACGCGCGTCCTGCCGAACTGGACAAGCAGTTCATGGAATCCGGGGCCGGCAAGGACAAGCCCGAGAAGAAGGGCAAAAAGAAGAACAAGAAGAAGGCGGAGTGATCAGGCCTGACGTTTAGGAACTGGGGCGCCTCTGCGCATCGAGAGCAGGGTTGATGTTGAAACAGGGCCACAGCGGTTGTCCATCTGCGCGTTGTTCGCTGTTTTTTGTGTTACATGCGCGTTCTCGATCGGAAGCTTGCAATATCTTTTGGCTGGAGATCAAACCACTCTGTCCCGCCTGCCGTAACTCTACGACGACCTGCGAATCTGCGATGCCAATATGACTCGATCCCTTTGGGATCATCGGTAATGATCTGATGCACCAACACAATCGTGCGTGGATTTCCCGTCTGGAGACTCAGGAGTCTATATGCAGGATCAATACTCGAACCAATCTTGTGAGCAGTGGAGTCTCTGAAAAGGTAGACGTAGCCACAAGCTTCGAAAAGGGCATCGGGGACTTTGGTCTCCTGCTCAAACTCCATGGCTAGCGGACGACATACTCGCAGTGCCACCAGCTCTTCGTTTGTCAGTGGTTCCTTCCCGGAAAGCCACGCGACAACTGCCGATGCCTGTGCTGCCTTTGTTTTCCCGAGCCGAGTGAAGGTGTTATGGCTGGGGAAGCGCTCAGGATGTGCCTCCCGTGCGGCACGCATCTTTTGCGTTGTCGGAAACGTGCCGTGCAGGTTACAAAGCTCGACCAGTTGCTTCAATATCACTTCCTCATCGAGAGCCGTATTCAGGCTGTTTGGAGTGTAACCTGCCTCGGCCTGCAACTCTCCAAGTGTGCCAAATCTACTATATTGACCTTCCGAAATACCTCCTTCTTGGAGTAATCGGGTGCGTCCGACAGGAACGCCACCATTGGACTCCGCAAGAGCTTTGATTGTAGCGATGATCTCGGCTTTGTTCATGGAGCATTTGCTTCGGCTAACGTTGTTTAGCCGCACTAAATTGTGGATTAATCGGGTTGGGTCGAGGCAAAAAAGAGGTTGTTCACGGAAGGAACGGTTTCTGACTGAATGTGCTGATCGAAGCGAAAAAGTCGCCGGAGGTCAACCGTGATTGGTGGACAGAAGCCATGCCGGCCTGCGTTTTCGGCGGTATGAAACACCTCTGGCTGATCTTTTTCCTCTGGGGTTCGTCATTCGTCGTTGCCTCATTGCGTTCGCTCTTGCGGAGCAGCACACGCTTCGCGGTGCTGGCTGTCTCGCTTTGCTCGGCTCCGCATTCGTCATTCGCTGCGGAGCAGCGTCCCAACATCGTCTTCCTCATCTGCGATGACCTCGGTTACGGCGATGTGCATTGCCTGAACCTCGAGCATGGGAAGATCGCGACGCCGGGCGCGGACAGGCTGGCGGCACAGGGGATGATCTTCACGGATGCGCATTCGGGGTCGTCGGTGTGCAGTCCGACGCGTTATGGCGTGATGACGGGGCGCTACAGTTGGCGGACGAAGTTGCAGTCGGGTGTGGTGGAGGGGTTCGCGCCGAGTTTGATCGCGAAGGATCGGCCGACGGTGGCCAGTTTCTTGAAGGGCGCGGGTTATCACACGGCAGCGATCGGGAAGTGGCATCTGAATTTCGAATACCTCGATCCGAAGAGCGGCATGTCTTACAGCGCGAAGGACTTCGACACGCCGCCGGTGGGCGCGAAGATCCCGGACGGGCCGATCTCACGCGGATTCGACCGCTACCACGGCTTTCATCACGCGCGCGACATGGAGGCGGTGATCGAGGGCGACACGGTCATCGAACACGACGCCGTGATCCACATGCTGCCGCGCCTGCAGCGCAAGGCGGTCGAGTTCATCGACTCGCGTACGGGCAAGGACGAGCCCTTCTTTCTCTACCTCCCGCTCGGCTCGCCGCACACGCCCATCGTACCCGCGCCCGAGTGGCAGGGGAAGAGCGGCCTCGGGGATTACGGCGACTTCGTGATGCAAACCGACGCCGTCGTCGGTGCGGTGTCGGACGCGCTGGAGCGCCACGGCATGACCGAGAACACGCTGTTCATCTTCACCAGTGACAACGGCTGCTCCAAGGCTGCGGGCATCGAAAAACTCGCCGCTCACGGCCACCTCGTCAGCGCGAACCTGCGCGGCTCGAAGGCGGACATCTGGGACGGCGGACACCGCGTGCCGTTCATCGTGCGCTGGCCCGCGAAGATCGCCGCCGGCTCGAAATCCGACCAGCTCATCTGCCTTGTCGATTTCCTCGCCACCGCCGCCGAGATCGTCGGCAAACCGGTACCCGCGGGCAGTGGCGAGGACAGCGTGAGCTTCCTGCCTGCCTTCAGCGGCGACAAAATCGTCTCCACGCGTCACGGCGTCATCCATCACTCGATCAGCGGCCACTTCGCCTATCGCCAGGGTCCGTGGAAGCTCGCGCTCGCCCGCGCCTCCGGCGGCTGGTCCTCGCCCACCGAGGCCAAAGCGCCTGCCAGCTGGCCCAAGGGTCAGCTCTACCACATGCAGGACGACATCGGCGAGACCACGAACCTCTTCGAGTCCAAACCCGAGATCGTGAACGAGCTCCTCGACCTCCTCAAAGCCGACATCGAACGCGGCCGCAGCACCGCCGGCCCCGATTCGGCCAACGACGTCCCCGACATCGTGCTGTGGAAGAGCGAGACGGGGAAGAAGGTGAGGAAGAAGGCGAAGTGATGGGTGGTTCGGTTCTACCGCAGGGGGGCGGAGGAGCAGAGGTGGCAGAGTTTGATCAGAACTGATTCCATTCACTGCGCCCTCTGCCTCTTTGCTCCTCTGCGGCAAATCCGAGAGTCCCTCAGACCACCGGAAGCTCACAGGTCATACGTCGCACTGCCGTTGACGACACGATGGACGCCGTCCTTGAGGCGTTCGACGTTGAAGTTGATCAGCAAACCGAGGCGGCGATTGGCCAGCTTCAAATAGCTGCGAAGCTGGGCCTTGTGCAGCGGCAGGACCGTTTCGACGACTTTGTTTTCAATGATGATCGTGTCATTGACGAACACATCCATCTTGAACGGGTCGTCAAACGTGATGCCGTCATAGACAATCGGCTGGCGTTTCTGACGCACGGCTGCCAGCCCCGCCTTGGCAAGTTCATGACAGAGACAGGTTTCGTACACACTCTCGACCAGCCCTGGTCCGAAGTGACGATGCACGATCATCGCACAGCCGATGATCTGGGTGGCGAGATCATTCTCGCGGGGCGTCGGTTCGGTGAGCATAGGAGTCGTGGGTTGTTCGAGTTGGCCGCAGTGGGGCAGAGGAGCAAAGATGGCAGAGATTGAAACAAAAACTCTGCACCCTCTGCCTCTTTGCCCCTCTGCGGTAATATCGAGTGTTCCAGAAGGATCATCTGTTTCCTGACAAAACACCCGCCTCGTTAGTTTTCGCCTTCATCCTCGTTCTCATCTGTCCGGTTTTGCCGCCGAGATGGAGACATCTCTTTGAAACGCTTTCCAACCATGAAACACGCCCTCGCTGCCCTTTGTCTCTTCACCCTCGGCTCTTCGCTCTTCGCGGCGGCCTTGTCCTCCGGAGCTTCAGCGAAGGATGGAAAGCCCAACGTGCTCTTCCTATTCGCGGACGACTACGCTTACGTGGCCGTGCGCGCGTTTGGCCACACGGACATCGACGCGCCGAACCTCGAGCGCCTTGCGGGACGCGGCACCACGTTCACCCGTGCCTAAAACATGGGCTCATGGAGCGGCGCGGTGTGCGTGGCGAGCCGCACGATGCTGAACACCGGACGCAGCGTGTGGGACGCGGACTCGGTTTACAAGACGACCGACAAGGAACGCCAGAGCGGCGTGCTGTGGTCGCAGCTCATGAGCAAGGCCGGCTACAAGACCTACATGACCGGCAAGTGGCATGTGCAGACCGATGCGACGAAGATCTTCGACATGGCCATGGACGTGCGCCCCGGCATGCCGAAGACCGTGCCCACCGCCTACAACCGCCCCATCGAAGGCCAGACCGACGCGTGGAGTCCGTATGACAAATCGCTCGGCGGATTCTGGGAAGGCGGCAAGCATTGGAGCGAGGTCGTGCATGATCACACGATCACGTTTTTGAAGGATGCGGAGCAGCAGGAGAAGCCCTTCTTCATCTACGCCGCGTTCAACGCACCGCACGATCCGCGTCAGGCGCCGAAGGAGTTCCAGGACATGTATCCGCTCAGCCGCATCAAGGTGCCTGAGAACTTCATCCCCCAGTATCCCTATAAGGATGACATCGGCTGCTCCGAGAAGCTGCGCGACGAACACCTCGCGCCGATGCCGCGCACGGAGTTCGCGGTGAAGACGCACCGCAGCGAATACTATGCGCTCATCACGCACCTCGACGTGCAGATCGGCAAGATCCTCGACGCGCTCGACGCCAACGGACAGGCTGACAACACCTGGATCTTCTTCACCGCCGACCACGGCCTCGCCGTCGGACATCACGGCCTCGTCGGCAAACAGAACATGTATGACCACAGCGTCCGCGTGCCCTTCCTCGTCGCCGGCCCCGGCGTGGCGAAAGGCGCGAAGAACGACAACGCCATCTACCTCCAGGACGTCATGGCCACCGCGCTCGATCTCGCCGGAGCCGAGAAGCCGAAGCATGTCTTCTTCCACAGCCTCCTTCCGCTTCTCAAGGGCGAGCAAAAGCAGAGCAGCTACGACTCTGTTTATGGTGCCTACTTGGATCTGCAACGCGCCATCACGCGCGATGGCTGGAAGCTCATCGCCTATCCGAAAGCAAAGGCGCTGCGCCTTTACCACATCGCTGAAGACCCGCAGGAAATGCACGATCTCGCCGCGAATCCCGAACTGGCCGCGATGAAGAAGCAGATGTTCGAGCGTCTCGTGAAACTCTCCGCCGCGATGGGTGACAAGGTGGATTTGAAGACCGTGTTTGGAGAATGATCCGCGTCGGATGGTCGTTTCCACGTCATGTTCCGACCATTCACCGTTCTTCTTGCCCTCGTGTCGTCATTCTCGGCGGCCTTGTCCTCCGAAGCTTCAGCGAAGGATGGACCGCCGAATGTTTTGCTCATCATCACCGACGACCAGGGCTACGGCGATTTCTCAATTCACGGCAATCCGCACGTGCAGACGCCGAATATCGATCAGCTCGGCAAGACGGGCGTGCAGTTTGAGCGCTTTTATGTGAACTCGTTTTGTGCGCCGACACGCGCGGCGCTGCTCACGGGACGCTGGCCGTTGCGGACCGGCTGTCACGGCGTCACGCACAACCGCGAGTCGATCCGGCCTTCAGAAGTCACAATGGCGGAGGCGCTGAAAGGAGGCGGGTATCGCACGGCCTGCATCGGCAAGTGGCACAATGGCGAGCAGTTCCCCTTCACCCCGTCCGGACAGGGTTTTGACGATGTGTTCGGTTTCAACAACGGCCACTGGAACAACTACTTCGACGCCACGCTGCTGCGCGGCTCGACGTCTGAGCCGACGAAGGGCTACATCAGCGACGTGCTGACCGACGAGGCGCTGAAGTTCATCAACACGAACCAAAAGCAGCCTTTCTTCTGCTACCTCGCCTACAATGCGCCGCACTCGCCTTACCAGGTGCCGGACAAGTACTTCGACAAGTTCAAGGCGAAGGGCTTCGAGGACAACGTGGCCGCGTTTTACGGCATGTGCGAAAACATCGACGACAATATCGGACGCCTGCTCGCGCAGCTCGATGAATTGAAGCTCGCCGACAACACGATCGTGCTCTTCCTCACCGACAACGGCGGCACGGCGGGCGTGAAGATTTACAACGCCGGCATGCGCGGCGGCAAAGTCAGCGTGCACGAAGGCGGCAGCCGCGTCCCGCTCTTCATGCGCTGGCCCGCGGCGAAATGGACACCGCATGTCGCGAAGCCCGTCGTCTCGCACATCGACATTTTCCCCACGCTGATGGATCTCTGCGGCGTGAAGGCTCCGGAAGGCCCCAAGCTCGACGGCGTCAGCCTGCGTCCGCTTTTGGAAAACGACAAGGCCACCGGATGGCCGGAGCGCACGCTCTTCACGCACAATCCCATCGACGAAACGAACAAGTATCCCGGTGCCGTGCGCACGCAGCGGCATCGCCTCGTGCGCGAGATCAAAGGCCCCGCCGGCGGCTCCAAGGCGAAGGCGAACGACGACAGCGCGACCGCCTGGCAGCTCTACGACATGGAGGTTGATCCCGGTGAGAAGAACGACATTGCCAAGGCGAACCCCGAACTCGTGAAGGAACTCGCCGCGAAATACGACGCCTGGTTTGCCGACATCTCCCACTACGGCCTGCAACGCTTCCCGTTGCCCGTCGGCCACACGGAGCAGAACCCCGTCGAACTGCACGCGCCGCAGGCGTTCTATGACAAGCCGCTGAATTTCGCCAGCGGCCCCGGCTTTGCCAATGACTGGCTCACGAACTGGACCGACGCGAAGGCGAAGGTGTGGTTCGAGATCGATGTCGCGAAGGCTGGCGAATACGAAATCGAAATCGCCTACGACTGCCCCGCCGAGGATGCCGGTTCGAAGATCCGGCTCAGCAGTGCCACGGCAAACCTCGAAGCCACGGTCGCCGCCGCGCCGATCAAGGGCATCCCGCTGCCTCATCGCGACGAAGCCGGCAAGGCCCGCTATCGCAACCGTGTTTGGGCCATCCTGAAACTTGGGACGTTAAACCTGAAACCCGGCCCCGCACGGCTCACGCTGGAAGTGCTTTCCATGCCCGGCTCGCAGGTGATGGACTTGAAGCATGTCATGCTGCGGCTGAAGTAGGAGCGGCACACGGGGAACTTCGTCGGAAAGCACGGCTCCGTTCCCGCGTTTCCACCGCTCCTATGATCCGCCGCATCTTCGCCCTCAGTCTTTTTTCCTCCCTTTGCCTCCACGCCGCCGAAGCGCCGCGGCCGAACATGATCTGGATCATGGCGGATGATCTCGGCTATGCCGATCTCGGCTGCTACGGGCAGAAGGTCATCACCACGCCGAACATCGACCGCATGGCGAAGGAGGGCATGCGCTTCACGCAGTTTTACGCCGGCGCCACCGTGTGCGCGCCTTCACGCAGCGTGCTGATGACGGGCCAGCATCACGGCCACACACGCGTGCGCGGCAATGCGGGCCAGACGAATCCCGCTGCGCAGGCGTTGCAAGAAGGTGATGTCACGGTGGCGGATGTGCTGCAGAAAGCGGGCTACAAGACCGCGCTCATCGGCAAGTGGGGCCTCGGAGATGTCGGAGCGGCGGAGAGCGGACTGCCCCGCAAGCACGGCTTCGACTACTTCTACGGCTACCTGAACCAGCACCACGCGCACAACCACTTCCCCGACTACCTCTGGCGCAACGAGACGAAGGAGCCGCTCTCCAACGTCATCGTGCCCGTCGGCGAAAGCGGCGGTGGCTATGCGACGGAGGCGATCCACTTCTCCGACGATCTCTTTGCCGATGACGCGCTGAAGTTCGTCGATGAAAACAAGGCCAAGCCCTTCTTTCTCTACTGGGCGCTGGTCGTTCCGCATGCGAACAACGAACGCACGCGCATACTCAAGGACGGTGCCGAAGTGCCGGACTACGGACCCTACGCGGACAAGAACTGGCCGAATCCCGACCGCGGCCAGGCGGCGATGATCACGCGCCTCGACGGCTACGTGGGTCGCATGATGGACGGGTTGAAGAAGCTCGGCATCGCGGAGAACACGCTCGTCATTTTCACCAGCGACAACGGCCCGCACAACGAGAGCAACCATGACCTAAAGCGCTTCGATCCCGCCGGTCCCTACACCGGCATCAAGCGCAGCCTCACCGACGGCGGCATTCGCATTCCGCTCATCGCCTGGTGGCCCGGCAAGGTGCAGTCCGGCGTCGAAAGCGCCCACGTCGGCTCCTTTGCCGACTGGCTCGGCACCGCCGCCGATCTCGCCGGTGCGGAAGCGCCGAAGAACATCGACTCCATCAGCTTCGCGCCCACGCTGCTCGGCGGAAGGCAGAAGGAGCACGAGTTCCTCTACTGGGAATTTCATGAAGGCGGCTTCAAGCAGGCCGCGCTCTATCAGGGCCGCTGGAAAGGCATTCGCATGGGCGGCCCGGACGCACCCGTGCAGTTGTTTGACCAGGACAACGACGTCGAGGAACTCACCAACGTGGCCGACAAACATCCAGACATCGCTGCGAAGATCGGCGACTACCTGAAAACCGCACGCACGCCGCTGCCCGAGTGGGAGCCGAAGTGGCAGGCGGCGAAAAAGAACGCGAAAACGACCACCAAGTAAGCCTCATCCGTCATGCGCCTCGCTCTCATCCTTTCATCATTCCTCGTTCTGATTTCGCCCGCCCGCAGCGCTTCGCGCAGCGATGCGGGCGGGTCATTCGCGGCCTCGCCGCGGCCCAACATTCTTTTCGCCATCGCCGATGACTGGGGCGCGCACGCGGGCGCCTACGGCACGCCGTGGGTAAAGACGCCGGCGTTTGATCGCATCGCCAAAGAAGGCCTGCTCTTCACTCGCGCCTACACGCCCGTCGCCAAGTGCGCGCCGTCTCGCGCCATCGTGCTCACCGGACGTTACGCCTGGCAGAACGAGGAGGCGGGCAATCACATGGCCTTCTTTCCGGCGAAGCTGAAAAGCTGGCCCGAAGTGCTTACTGAAAAAGGCTGGCACATGGGCATCACCGGCAAAGGCTGGGGTCCGGGCATCGCGAATGACTCGGAGGGCAAGCCAAGAGCGATCACCGGCAAGCCCTTCAACAAACACAAGGCCAAGCCACCGGCCACCGGTATGGGCAACAACGACTACGCCGCCAATTTCACCGACTTCCTCGACGCCGCGCCGAAAGATGGCCCTTGGTGCTTCTGGTATGGCAGCCTGGAGCCGCATCGCGGTTATGAATTCCAATCCGGCGTGAAGAAGGGCGGAAAAAAGCTCTCCGACATCACGAAGGTGCCCGATTACTGGCCCGATGACGACATTGTGCGCCATGACATGCTCGACTACGCCTTCGAGGTCGAGCACACGGACAACCATCTCGCCCGCATGATCGCCGAGCTCGAAAAGCGCGGCCAGCTCGACAACACGCTCATCATCGTCACCGCCGACCACGGCATGCCCTTCCCGCGCTGCAAAGGCTATGCTTATGAAGACAGCAACCATGTGCCACTCGCGATCCGCTTTCCTGCGGGCATGAAAAAATCCGGACGCGTGGTGGATGACTTCGTCAACTTCACCGACCTCACCGCCACGATCCTCGACTACGCAGGCATCGCCGAGAAAGACAGCGGCATGCAGCCGCTCACCGGCAAGAGCTGGCGGCCCATCATCGAAAGCGAGAAAAGCGGTCGCGTGATCGCCGAACGCGATCACACGCTCATCGGCAAGGAGCGCACCGATGTGGGCCGCCCGAATGACTGGGGCTATCCCATCCGCGGCATCGTTACCGCCGAGCACCTCTATTTGAAAAACTATGAGCCAACGCGCTGGCCTGCGGGGAATCCCGAGACCGGCTACCTCGACACCGACGGCGGCCCCACCAAGACGCTCATTCTCGACATGGGCCGCAAAGACCGCAGCGACAAGTTCTGGCAGCTCAACTTCGGCCTGCGCCCCGCCGAAGAATTCTACGATCTCACCGTCGATGCAGGCTGCGCACGCAACCTCGCGGATGAATCCGTTCACACCGAAATCGTGAAGCAATTGCGCAAACGCATGGAATCCGAGCTGAAATCACAAAACGACCCGCGCATGGCTGGCAACGGCAAAATCTTCGACGAATACCCCGCCACCAACGGCGCAGGATTTTATGAAAAGTTCATGCGCGGCGAGAAGATGAACGCCGGCTGGGTTTCCCCCACCGATTTCGAGAAGGAACCCATCAAACAACCATGAAATTTTTCGCCCTGATCCTCATTTCGTCATTCGCCATTCTGGTTTCGTCATTCGCGGCTCCGCCGCGCAACGTCCTCTTCATCATCGCCGACGACCTGACCTCGACGGCGCTCTCCTGCTACGGCAACAAGGTCTGCCAGACGCCGAACATCGACCGCCTCGCGGCGCGTGGCATGCGCTTCACGCGGGCGTATTGCCAGGGCACCTACTGCGGACCGTCGCGGGCGTCGTTCATGTCCGGCTACTATCCGCATGCGACCGGCGTGCAGGGTTATATCAGTCCGCGTGCCGCCATCGGTGACCGTGCGACGTGGGCGCAGCATTTCAAGAACGCGGGCTACTACTCCGCACGCGTCAGCAAGATCTTCCACATGGGCGTGCCCGGCGGGATCGAGGAGGGCAGCGACGGCGCGGATGATCCCGCCTCGTGGACAGAGCGCTTCAACAGCCCCGGACCCGAATGGAAGTCGCCCGGCGTTGGCGAAACGCTGGAAGGCAATCCCGATGGCAAAAAGCCGGTCGTGGGTGGTAACACCTTCGTCGTCGTGGCCGCGGATGGCGACGACATGGTCCAGTCCGATGGCAAAACGGCGGCAAAGGCACGCGAACTCATCGCGCAGCACGCGAAGGAGCCGTTCTTCCTCGCGGTGGGTTTTGTACGTCCGCATGTGCCCTTCGTGTCGCCTGCCAAGTATCACGCGTATCCCGCCGACTCGATGGTGCTGCCGGAAAAGGTGCCCGGCGATTGGGATGACATCCCGAAGCCCGGCATCAACTACAAGACCAGCGTGAACATGAAGATGGACGTGTCGAAGCAGAAGAAGGCCGTCGCCGGTTATTATGCCTGCGTCGCCTTCATGGACGCGCAGGTGGGCAAGGTGCTCGACGCGCTCGAAAAATCCGGCCAGGCCGACAACACGATCGTCATTTTCACCAGCGACCACGGCTACCATCTCGGCGAGCACGATTTCTGGGCCAAAGTGAGCCTGCATGACGAATCCGCCCGCGTGCCGCTGATCATCAGCGTGCCAGGCAAGAAGCCCGGCGTGAGCGATTCGTTCGTCGAACTGCTCGATCTCTATCCCACCACCGCGAAACTCTGCGGCCTTGAGCTGCCGACGCGACTCCAAGGCAAAGACATCAGTCCGATCCTC